>CADBIO010000040.1:11174-11641 GCA_902794835.1 uncultured Erysipelotrichaceae bacterium | reverse complement strand
GCATAAGGGAAGAGGCGAATCTCTTGCTCCGTTAAGGTTCCGTTCGCTCCCCGGATAAAGCCCTTGGCGTAGGCTTTGAACATCTCTAAATCGAAATGAATTTTAGAAAGGTCTTTTTCGTCTTCTCCGCAAGTATTTGCGCCAAAACGAATAGCATCGCCAAAATCATATAGTGCCGATCCAGGCATGATGGTGTCTAAATCAAGAACACACAAAGCGCGAGTTCCGCTCAAATCAAACATCACGTTATTGAGTTTGGTGTCGTTATGTGTGATGCGAAGTGGGATGCTGCCATCGGCTAGACCATCAACGATTTTGGAAATCTTGTCTTTTCTCGCATAAGCGTCCTCAAGGATCTCTTTAGCGTTTTCTTTACGGCCTGAGAGGTTTCCTTCCACCGCTCTCTCCAAATCACGGAACCGTTTTGGAGTGTCGTGGAAGTGGGGAATGACTTCATAAAGAGTTTC
>CADBIO010000040.1:0-11098 GCA_902794835.1 uncultured Erysipelotrichaceae bacterium | reverse complement strand
GGGCTTTCTGGAGAATCAAAAGTTCTGCCATCGACAAATAGATACACCCTCCAGCAGTCGTTATGTTCGTCAAAATAATAAAAATCGCCGGTATCGGATTGAATGAGATTAAGGCAACCAATCAATGGGTCCTCGCCATTTTCTTGGAGTTTCAAATTTAAAAAATGGGTGACACCAATGATATTTTCCATCACGGCGATTGGGTTTTTGAAAGCTGCGGAAGAAATCCGTTGCAAAAGGAACGTCCCTCCTTTGGCAACGATTTTATAGGTGTCGTTAATGTGCCCTGTTTTAATTTGAGAATAGGATAAGAGTTCTCCACACGCGGAAAAATGATTTAAGACATTACGGATATTTGGTTCGACTGGTTTCATATGCCGCCTCGCTCGAATATTGTTATTGTTACATTCAAATAGAGAACAAACAAGTAATAAATATCAAAAATTGAAGTAAAAAATATCCTCTTTCATTATAATGATGTCAAACGAGGACATTACTATGGCTCAACTACCTGCATTTCGCGATTGCATCTTTTATGAAATCTACCCAAATTCCTTTTTCGATAGCAATGGAGATGGCTTTGGGGATTTGAAAGGCATCCAACAAAAATTGGATTATATCCAGCAACTTGGCTGCAATGCCATCTGGCTAAACCCAATCTATGATTCTCCTTTTAAAGATGGTGGGTACGACGTCCGCGATCCCTATAAAGTTTCGCCGCGTTTTGGAAGCAATGAAGATCTTAGAGACCTTATTGAAGAGATGCACCACCGAGGGATGCGTTTATTTCTCGACCTCATCCCTGGCCACATGTCAACGGAAAACAAGGATTTCTTACGTTCAGCAGAGGGCGTTCCGAATGAAGATTACGATCTCTTTATTTGGAACGACAACGTCTGGGATTTGGTCCCAGGTTATCGTTTGATTTCCGGGTGTTATGATCGCAGCGGATGTTATTTGGTGAATTTCTTTGCCCATCAGCCTGCCATCAATTATGGTTTTAACAAAATCGAATTCCCTTCCTGGCAAACCAGTTATAAGGAAACCAAGCACGGAAAAGAATATCTTGAAAAGATCATGAAATATTGGCTTTCTTACGATATTGACGGTTTCCGTGTCGATATGGCGGATTCTTTGGTCAAAAACGATGAATCCAGAGAAGCCACGGTCTCTTTATGGAAAGAAATTCGTGCCGACTTAAAGAAAGAAGGCGTCAAAGAATTCTACATGACCAGCGAATGGTCCCTTCCCCACCAATCCTTAGAAGCGGGTTTCGATTCCGATTTCTGCTTAGACTGGGTGACCAACTGCACCCATCGCCTATGGAGGCAAAAAGAAGATGGTTTCTCCGCCCCATTATTCCATCATTATGACGAGAAACTATATGACTTATTCCTGGAAAACTTCAATTACGTCATTCGCTCTTATAAAGAAAAGAAAGGGAAACTTTCCTTCATCAGCGGCAATCACGACACCTGCCGTTTAGCAAATTTTCTTACCATCGATGAAATGAAGCTAGCCCATCTCTTCCTCTTCACGATGCCAGGCGTCCCTTATCTTTATTTCGGTGACGAGATTGGAATGCACACCAACACCGATCTCCCTTCCTTTGAAGGAGGTTACCAAAGAACAGGTTCAAGAACGCCGATGCGTTGGGACCATTCTAAGAATGCCGGTTTCTCAAAGGCAGACCATATTTTCTTGCCGACCAACGAGAACGATTCAACTTTGGAAGATCAGCTTAAGGATCCCAATTCTTTATGGCACGTAGTCCATCAATTGATCGAATTAAGAAAGCAAGATGAAGATCTTAGAAGCGATGATTTCACTTTATTAGAAGGAAGACTTGCTTATATGAGAGGCAAGGATTTCGTTGCCATCAATCTCTTAGATCAACCCCAAGAATTCCCAATCGATGAAAAAGCAAAAATCCTTTTCCAACTCGGTGGGGTCTCCTTAGAAAAAGGAAAACTGATCTTGCAACCTCACGCCGGAGTCATCGTTCGTTAAACGAGAATAAAAATACCGACCTCGTGGGTCGGTTTTTTAGGCAGGATGATCTTCTGCTTGTTTTCGGAGTCGCCGGATATTTCTAAAAGAGATAAATGCATAGACGACAGGAATAATCGGAGCCAGTCTAGAAAGCGCCTCTAAAACCGAGACATAACCTTCGAAATGAAGAAAATCCTGGGCAACGGCGAAAGGAATGCTAAGCCCCATAAAGGCAATGGCAAAAAGCATCATATTTGACCAAGCTTTCCCTTGTTTTGGGAAAAAGACGGTGGCGATGAAAACAATCATCGAAACCAAAATACACCCCAATTCGAGGAAATAACAGAGATTGCCTGCGCTAAAGGATTCATGGCAAGATTCAGGGAATTCAATAATTTCCGGCGTCAAAAGGGAGGCGTCTAGAATCAGCCAGGCGAATAAATAGAACGTGCTCAAAGTCTGTGGGCCAACATGTTCTTTTTCTTTCACCGTATCAGCGATGCCATCGACAAAAGCAATTAAAATGGCGGCAAAAACCAATTCAATGATTTCATAGGCGATGTTTTGGTTGAGTTGTGCCTGTCCGACTTCGTCGGCATGCGTTTTGTGGATGGCAAAAACGATAATCAAAGTAATCGCGAAGACAATATGGATGATGTCAAATATCGTGAATCCAAAAAAATTATAGCCCGACCCTTCTCGATCAATCGTTTTGCCGATGAAAATCTTTTTCTTATGATGTTGCATATCCCCGACCTCGTGTTAATGTTAATCCTTTTTGGGAACAGATACCCTTAAAGATTTTAAAAAGTCCTGATTTTTCAGCCTTTCCTCCCTTTCGCATCTTTGAAGAAATTTTTATAATAATCTCAATGATAGAGTTGAATGTGCATCTCGACGGGTCGTTAAGCCACGATGACGTGTTGCGCCTTGCGAAGATCAACGGAATCCCAGAAGGCGATATCCTCACCTCTCGTTTTTCCATGAGTCAAGAACGTTTGACGATCCCAGATTTTCTTCAATATTTCAACGCGCCCCTGCGCCTCTTAGAAAATCGTGATTCGATTATCTACGCCACTTATTCTTTATTCCAGCGATTGCATCAAGATGGCGTCCGTTATGCTGAAGTTCGTTTTGCCCCTCAACAATCCACCGACGATGGATTAACTCAAGATCAAGCCGTTCAGGCAGCAATCGATGGCATGAATGCCGCAAAAGCAGAAACCGGAATTCAAGGGAATCTAATCCTTTGTTGTCTCAGACACCGCAAGGAGGACCAAT
Organism: uncultured Erysipelotrichaceae bacterium; assembly: GCA_902794835.1. Lineage (GTDB taxonomy): Bacteria > Bacillota_I > Bacilli_A > RFN20 > CAG-826 > UBA4951. Next base: position 7,825 of record CADBIO010000040.1, on the reverse strand, counting down.
TGAATATCGACACCGTCAGCACGGCAACTCGTTTCCTGGGAAAAGGAGTCTGCGCGGTCGATCTGGCGGGGGATGAATTAAATCACCCCAATTCCGAATTCTATGAATTGATCGCATTAATCAAACAATGCGCCTTGCCTTTTACCATTCACGCCGGAGAAAACCGGGGCCCAGAGTCGGTTCACGATGCCATTCGCTTGGGGGCGAAAAGAATTCCCCACGGCATCCGTGCCTTGGAAGATGACATCGTCTTAAATGAACTGATCAACAAAAAAATACCTTTGGAGCTTTCCCCTTGCGCAGAATTAGTTACTTGCAACAGCCTCTCCTTGAACGTTTTGCCACTTCACGACCTTTACCAAAAAGGTCTGCTTTTCTCCGTCGGCTCCCACAATATGACGATCACCAACACCATCACTTCCCAGGAATATGCCGCCTTAAAACACAACTATGGTTTCTCAGAAGAGGAAATCATTGATTTGATCCTCAAAGAGATCGATATGGCTTTCTTAGATGAGGCAGAAAAGATTGCTCTGAAAGGCAGAATCAAAAGAGATCTTAAAACGTTTGTCCGTTCCTTATGATCTTTCCTTTATTTGGGAGTCTCAACAAGACTCTTTTTTTCTTTTTTCTCGAAAAGGAAAAACAAGAAGAAGGCATAGCCTAATACAACAACGCCAATGCCGATATTAATAAGGAAAAACGGCCAATCCCAATTCCCTTGGAAAACGAGTTCGAAGATCCCCATGTTGACATAATCGAAGGCAAAATGGAGCAAGAAGGCGGATAAAAATCCTCCCCCATAAAGCTCAACGAAACCCAATAAAAGTCCCAAGACAAAGGTATAGCCAACTTGAGCAAAAGTCGCGCCGAGGGAAGCTCCGTTAAAAAGATTAATGAGATGCGCAACCCCGAAAATACCGGCAGAAATCAAAATATTCTGATATTTCTTAAATCGTTTGCTGAGGATACCCATCAAGCTTTGACGGAAGACGACTTCCTCTGCAAAAGCGATGCTAGCGTAATGCCAAAGATTGTGCCAAAGCGTCATATTGTCCTTCAACGAGGAAAAGTTTCCTCCCATGACTGCCCAATAAATCAAATTGGAGAAACAAAGGAGGAAAAAAGGTAAAAACAGCACCCCCCTCAAAGAAGGAAGGATCTTCAATTTTGGGAAGAAATAAAACCGAAGGAGGAAAAAGACCACTGTCCCGTAAACAAAACGGAAAACAGCCATCGTCAATTTCGCATAAAAAGGTTCCATTCCCCAGTAGGTTAAAGGCAAGCCTGTCAGAGCCAAATAAAGGAGAATGAAAATCAAGGCGAGGTAAAGGTTGCTTTGAAATGATGGCTCTTTTCTTTCCTTCATAACGAAATAGTATACAAAAATAAAGTAAAAATCTTCCTTGGCCTGACAAAGATCGTTTTAATCCGTTGGTTTGTCTTCTTCCTTGGATTGTTTCTTCTTCCGTAACATTTTTGGCAAGGGGATGTAATCTTCCAGGTCGTTGGCCTCATTGATTTTTCTCGTTGCCAAATACAACGGGTAATAGAACACCATAATGCCGGCGATTGTGACAATGGAAGTGAAGATGGCGGCAGGCAATTTGACGATTGAGAGGGAAAGGGCTTGCTCAAATCCGACCCCCGTAATCATCATAAATCCAATGCGGAGGAAAAATTCTCCTGCCACATTGACGCCGAGGGCAATTACCAAGGCAAAAAGAAGACATTTCGACATTTGAGGAAGCCGAAAGGAGATAAACAAGGCCACTAACATCAACCCGGCAAGCACGGAAGTTGAGATCAGCGTAACCAAGCCATATTGACTCTCGGGTTGGAAATACATGGCCAGCGTATATCCAAATAAGCCTAGACAAATCAGGGTTGAGACACCTAAAAGGAAGGTGCCATTTAATTTCCTCTTCAGACAAAGCCGGAACAGATACCCAACCAAAAAACCTATCAAGAATTTCAATAAGAAGGTTCTAAGGTAAGTCGTCCAGGGATAGCCTAGGGTCAAATCGTTTAACCCCATTCCCAAAGAACCGGCAACCCCTCCGACAAGACCCCCGCAAAGCAAACCCGCAAGGATGCAAAAAAAGTTGCCTAAATGAACTTTGCTGCTCCCTATGGGAATGGCAATGAAGGTGCCAGCATAACAAAGGGCAATAAAAATCGCCATATAGATGATTTTTGTTAGGAGTTTGCGTTCTTTGCTCATAAAGCGATTGCATTATACCATTCTCCAGTCTTGACGGCGCCGCAAATCAAAGGCGGATTTTCTTTTTAAAAAAGAACTCCCAAATGAAAAAATGGGGTTTCAATCAGAAAAAAAGTAACTATAATCCCTGTGAAAGGAGAAACTCAAGATGGAATTCGTAAAGAAAAACTTAGGCAAATGGGTTGAAGCAGCGATTATTTTAGTCGTTGGCATTTTAGTCATCGTTGCAGGTGCTACCCTTGGCAATGGTTCTTATGATGTCGCCACTGGCACATACACAGATGTTGCTGCCGATACCTTAACTGCAATTTCTTATGTGTTAGGCATCGCCTTCATCGTCGTTGGTGCTTTAGGCCTTGTGATGGCTGGCATCGCTGCCATCGTCAGCAAAAAAGGATTTGCTGCTGCCGGTATGGCTGGCGGTATCGTCCTTGCCGCTGGTATTTGGTTTGTTGCCAAAACTCAAGCTGCTAACCTTATCGGTCTTCTTATCGGTTATGTCCCATTCGTGATGATCGTCGTTGGCGCCGTCATTTTAGTTGACGCCGTCCTCTTGCTCGTCAATGGACTCCGCGATAAGAACATCAAAGGCGCTCTCGTTGCCGTCATCATTGAAGCCATCGTCGCAGTGGTTTCTATCGTTCTTGGCGTTCTCTGCATCGCAGAAAACGGCGAAGGCGATACCATCATCACCCAAGGTGCTCAATTGATCATCTTCGGCATCATCGTCGTCGTTTATGGCGCGTTGGTTGCTCTTTCCACTTTCATCGCCCTTCCAAAATCAGTCACGGTTATCGCGGTTGAGAAGAAAGAGGCGCCAGAAGCGGAAGAAAAGCCAGAAGAAACCAAATAATTGATTCTTTAACGAGAAAGGCCCGAAGTGGATTGCTTCGAGCCTTTTTTCTTTCAATGAACCTCTTTTGCTTACCACCTTCAGAAAATGAAATTGATTGAAAATCTTAGAAACGACTTTTTAATATAACTGCATGCCTAAAAAAATTGTGATTGAATTGGCAAATTTGAATGACATCCCCCGTTTAATTGAAATTTATCAGAAAGCGAAAGGATTCATGAGAAAGACGGGGAATCTTTATCAATGGGGTGAAGGTTATCCTGATTCCTTCGATCTCTTAGCAAAAGACATTGAAAACAATCATCTTTATGTTGTGAAGGAAAACGGCGTTGTCCATGGCGTTTTTGCTTTTATCTTAGGAGAAGATCCGACTTATCAAATCATTGAAGGAGGAGAATGGCTTTCTTTTTCGCCTTATGGCACGATTCATCGAATTGCCTCTGATGGCGCGATTCATCGGATGATGGACAAGGCGGTTTCGTTTTGCTGGGGGGAAATACCCCATCTGCGGGTCGATACTCATCCAGATAATAAAGTGATGAGAGAGGCGATCTTGCGCAATGGTTTCGTTTATCGGGGGATCATCTATTTAAAAAACGGCGAACAACGACTCGCTTTCGAAAAGATATAACCTAAAATTTTTACATTTTTAATGCGCTTTGCTTTTCTTGCTACCATAATTATTTGAGCCTCCAAAGGAGTATTTTATGTACCGAAGAAAAGAACCAAATCGTTTCCGTGTTTTCTATTATTCCCACCCATATCTCGTAATTTTCAACCTTTTAATCGTCTATAACCTAATCATCATCGCTCTCGCGGCTTGGATCATGACTTGGTTGATGAAAGACGTTGTCGACCCAAGCACAGGGCAAGCATTGGGATATAATCTCGATTTCTATTTGAAAAACCTCCAATATTGTGTTGTTTTCACCGCCAATACGGGAGGAATCTATGACGATGCGCCCAATGCCGTCATCATCATGAAAATCATTCTCTCCGTCATTCAGATGGTTTCCTTTACGGGGGCTTTGATCGGATTGGCAACGTCGATGTTGCAAAACCTCTTCGCCAATCGCATCCACAATGTCGGAAAACTCAAATTAAAGAACCACTACGTCTTATTAAATTGGTCCCCATGCGCCGCCAATTTAATTCGCGAATTCTCTTTCATGGATGGCAGAAAAACCGTCGTTGTCTTAACGGAACGCGATCGTGATGAAATAGTCCGAGAAATCGATGACTTGTTCTTAGAGACAGGCACTTCCAAAAAGAAAATCAAAATTTTTGTCAAACACGGGAATCCTGCCTCCCGAAAAGATTTAAAAGACATCTCCATCGACAAGGCGTTGTCCATCGCTTTGCTTTTGGATTCGAATTGGGGAAGTCAAGGAAGCGGCGATGATGTTGGGGCGTTTAAACTTTTGATGAACATCTTCAGCATCACGAAAAAGGTCAATGTGGTTGTTGAAGCCAAAGACGAATCCGTCATGAACAGCATTACTCAGCTGATTTCTTCTAGCCCAGAGCTTGCCGAATGCCCAATTTCTTTCATTAGCCGGGGCGATGTCGTTGGCAATCTTCTAAGCCGTTCCGCGATTAATTCTTCTTTCGACGACCTCTACTATTATCTATTAAGTTATAAGGGCGATTCTTTCTACATGATAAATCAGCCCTACTCCATCGAAGAAGGCTTAAAACGTTTTAACAACGCCATCCCCGTCATGTCTTATCAGCGAGAAGGAAAGCCAATGCTTTATATGCTTAGCAGAAAAGACCTTCTTGTTTATCGCCGCCTTTGGAAGAAAAACTACAAAGAGACCGCCAAATACGTTAAAAACATCCGCCCTAATTCTTTTGCTTTATATCTCATTGGCGAAAATGGACGTAGTGAGGCCATCAAAAAGGAGATCAACGCCTACAATGCTTTAGGCGAAGGGAAGATTGTCTTACAAAATTATCCATTCAACACCGAAGTCGATGCTTTGCTGGATGACCTTAATTCCCGTCAAGGCCACCGCAAGATTCTTCTTCTCAGCGATGACTCCGCCGAAGAGAAAGACATCGACGCCAACGTTTTCACTACCTTATTGAAATTGAAAGCCAGCGGCAGGTTGCCACGCAACGTGGAAATCTCAGCGGAATTGCTCGGCCAATCGAATTCTCAAAGTTTAAAGACGCTTAATGTTGATAACATCATTATCTCCAATCAAATGCTAGCTCTTTGCCTATTACAGTTGATGACCCATCCGGAAGGCAAAGAATTCTACAGCAATTTCTTGTCCGCGACGGCGGAACAGCAAGAGCGGGATATCGATTTTGATATCCGCAACGCCGAAGAAATCCTCGATCTTAAAGAAGAACAAAGGTTCTCCTCCAGAGGTTCTTTCATCCATGCCGTCTATGAAGCCAGCGGTCATGAATATTTGCCAATCGGCTTTGTTGGCGAGAAAGAAAAGAAAGATGTCCTAGGTGCTGTCGTTTCAGGAGTCACCACGGTTGTGGGCGCAGGAGTAAAAGCCGTTTCCAGCGTAACCTCCGCTTTGGCCATCAATCCCGAAAGCGAGGAAACGCCAATTGAAGAAAGCGACATCATGATCATCTCTAACAAACAATCCAAGAAACGGCCTGTCGTTCTTCGCAAAGGCATGAAACTAGTTCTTGTCCATTATCGGAAAATCGTTAAGTCAGCAAACAAATAGGCCACCCGTGTGGCCTTTTTTAAGAAAGCGTGCCAAACGATAATAAATATCCCCAAGCAAGAAATCCCTGCGCAACATAATAAGTGGCAATCAAAACGATATCGTTGATATGTTTGTGGCCAAAAACGGCATTCACCGCGATCATGGTGTCGCTGATCATAAAGAAAACAAGACCGATTGCGATTAAGAATAGCCAAGGACCAAAGCCAGCAATCATGAAAGACGAGGCAGAAACAAAGATCATCATCAATGTCGCAAAATAAAACATCCAAACCCCGGAAAGAAGATGGCTTTTGCTTAAACGATACCAAACGAAATGACCCGACAATTGAAGTAAGAGCCAAATTGCCACTCCAGCAACGTACCAGACCCAATTCAAAGAGGAACGATACATCCACCCAAGCATCAAAAGATAAAAGACGTGCCCTAAAAGAAAACAAATGCCACCGGATAAGAAAACCTTCTTCCCCTTCCCCATCAGGAAAACGTCACCGGCTAAGCCGAAGACCAAAGCCAAATATAAAGGCAATAACTCCCAAGTAATGGCATAACAAAATAACATTGCCAGAAGGAAAATCAGGCAAATTGGCTTGACCACCATCCGCGGAATTTTTAATTTAAGTCCTGTTAAAATGACCTCACCGATAGACGAAAGAAAAAATAATCCGAAGAAAACATAGACACCGACAGGAAAGAGTGCATTATTCATCTTGCACTAATCATAGCAATTTATCTAAAACTTTAACTAAAAGAAAACGATATTTATAATATCGCAGGAAACATTTTCTAGGAGGCCTCTCTATGAAAAAAGAAACGGTGAATCAAGAGACGGAAGTCACCAAGGAAACGAAAGAACCCAAGAAAGAGAAAAAGATTCTGAATTTTTTCATCACGACGTTAAATGGCATGGCGTATGGCTTATTCGCCACCTTGATCATTGGCACCATCATTTACACTTTGGGCGGATTGTTCCCACATGGCGAAGAGGCCAATGGATTTTGCAATTTCATGTATAACGCCCTCACCAAAGGCGCCTTGTGCTTAGAATATCTGACCGGGGCTGGAATTGGCGTTGGTGTGGCTATCACGTTAAAAAAGAACCCATTGCAGACGATTGTCCTGGCTGGTGTAGGAGAATTGGCGGCTATCTTGTCGCTATCCACGAAATTCGTCACTGATTTTAATTCTTATGTTTTTCCAGAAGCCAACGCGGCGATTCATTTTCAAGTCGGTGACCCATTGACCATTTATTTCGCCGTCATCTCGGTGGCGTTGTTAATGAAACTCGTTTTGAGAAAAAAGACTCCCGTTGATATTCTTATCGTCCCTTTGTTTGGCATCGCCGTTGGCTTAACGGCTTCTTTGTTGATCCGTTTCCCTGCCATCTATGTCACCTTTGGCATGCAGTGGCTCGTGAATTCTGGCACAAACGCTGTCCCATTTGTCATGGGCATTGTCGTATCTGTTTTGATGGGCATGGCTTTAACGGCCCCGATTTCTTCGGCCGCCATCGCCGCTATGGTCTTTATGTTGCCTCCGGGTCTTAGTATCGCCGATGCTCTAGCAACTCCCGAATATTCAGGTCTAGTGATCGCTTCTGGTGCCGCTTGCGTTGGATGTTGTTGTCAAATGCTTGGCTTTGCTGTGATGTCTCGCAAAGACAACCCCATCGGCATGGTGATTTCGATTGGTATCGGCACTTCGATGTTGCAATTTAAAAATATTTTGAAAAAGCCTTTGATTTGGCTTCCTCCCATCATTGTCAGCGCGATTCTTGGTCCCGTTTCCACTTGCTGGTTAAAACTCGTGTGCATGGGCTCTAGCGCCGGGATGGGCACTTCTGGTGTTGTCGGCTTGATCGGGCTTTATTCCTCGATGGGCAACAACTGGCAAACTTGGGTAGGGATGTTTGGTTTATGCGTTGCTGCCCCAATCGCATTGACTTTTGGCATCGATCTTTTATTCCGCAAACTGGGTTGGATTAAGAAAGGCGATTTGTCTTTGTCCTCCGATTTATAAGATGCGTCAAGAATATAGTTACGGGGCCGT
>CADBIO010000039.1 GCA_902794835.1 uncultured Erysipelotrichaceae bacterium | reverse complement strand
AAAGTGCTCTTCAACGAAATCTTCCCTGATGACTTTGTCTTCATCAACTCCAACAAGCCAGCGAAAATCAACCGCGAGCAGATTGAATCTTGGTTTGTCTCTCCGAAAGAGCTCCAAGAAAAACATGACGCTTTGGAAGAGAAAATCGCCAAATTGTCTGAGAAAGAAGCCATCGAATACATCAAAAACACCTATTTCAAAGGGGAGAAGAAAGTCAAAGACGCCAAAACCAAGAAAGAAAGCGTCGTTGTCGATTGGCTTGATGAACATTATCAGCCAGAAGATTTCGACGAACTCGCCAAAATCGCTTTGAATCTTCACAAAGAAGGGGATAACCTCGGCGAATATATCTGCTTGACCAACCTCAAAGGCGCGGTCGGCAAAAAAGATATTGGCGCGATCATTGACATGGTCTTCCACAAATACGATATGAAAGATATCGAGTCGACCGAATCTAAACCTTCCAAGACTTCTGCTATCCTTGATAAGATCAAAGACCAAGGCTTCAAATATTCCACGATTTCTTCTGTCACCGTCGCTTTATCCGACATCAAGGATATTAAGAACAAACAAGGCTTTGTCGACGAAGGACAAGAGAAAGTCGACCGCATCAACGCCGCTTACGAAGAAGGCTACATCACCAACGAAGAACGTTATAAGCAAGTTACCGATATCTGGACCAACGTCACCAATTTGGTCGCTGGCGAAGTCGGCGCTTACATGAAAAAAGACAGCCGCAACCCATTGATCATCATGGCAGACTCCGGCGCTCGTGGCAGCATCGACAACTTCAAACAGCTCATCGGTATGAAAGGCTTGGTCTCCAACCCGAAGAACGAAGCCATCGAACTTCCAATTATTTCCTCTTACCGCACCGGCGTGAAGGTGAACGAATTCTTCATCAACACCCACGGCGCTCGTAAAGGTGGTGCGGATACCGCCCTGAAAACCGCTGACTCTGGCTATTTGACCCGCCGTCTCGTCGATGTCTCCCAAGATGTCGTCGTGCGCGAGGAAGATTGCCATTGCGATCATGGTTATAAAGTCCGCAAAATCGTCAAGAAGAATCCTGACGGCACCAACGAGACCATCGCTTCCTTAGGCGATCGTCTTGTCGGCCGCTTCGCGATGCACGATATCGTTGACCCAACGACTGGCGAATTGCTCGTCCCAGGCAACACTCTCATCGATGAAGAACAAGCCAAAGCCGTCGAGAAATCTGGTATCGAAGAAGTGGAGATCCGCTCCATCTTCTCTTGTCAGACCAAAGAAGGCGTCTGCCAACACTGCTATGGGCTTAACACCGCCACCGGTCACCTTGTCCAAATCGGCGAAGCTGTCGGTATTATGGCGGCTCAATCCATTGGTGAGCCAGGTACTCAGTTGACGATGCGTGTCTTCCATACCGGCGGTATGGCTGGTGAGGATATCACTTCCGGTCTTCCTCGTGTTCAGGAATTGGTCGAAGCCCGTATTCCAAAGGGCCAGGCCGTGATTGCCGAATTCGCTGGTAAGGTCACCTCGTTGGAACGCCACGATGATGGCTCTGCCGTTGTCACCGTCACTTCCGAAAGAGCCCGCACCGTCGAATCAGACGAGCCAGAAGTCGCCTCTTACGACATTCCACGCAACGCTCGTTTGGCCGATGGCGTCAAAGTCGGCGCTTCTCTTGCTGCTGGCGATCTCATCACCAAAGGCTCGAAGAAATTGCAAGATTTGCTGGCCTTCACCGATGTGGCGACCGTCGAAGCCTATTTGCTTAAGGAAATCAAACAAGTCTATGCTGCCCAAGGTATCGGACTTTCTGATAAACACCTTGAAATCATCATCCGTCAGATGCTCCGCAAGATGTATATCCTCGATTCAGGAGATACGCATTTATTGCCAGGCACCAAAGTGGATATCGACCGTTACACCCAAGCCAATACGGAAGCCCTCCTCAATGGCCTCCGTCCAGCGGTTGCCCGCCCAATGATTTTGGGCATCACCAAGGCGGCTTTGGAAACTGAATCCTTCCTTTCTGCGGCTTCCTTCCAGGAAACCACCCGTGTCCTTACCGACGCCGCCATCAAGGCGAAACGCGATAACCTCCACGGTTTGAAAGAAAATGTCATCACCGGCAAATTGATCCCTGCTGGCACTGGTCTCATCCCAGAAGACGAAGAGAAAGCCCGTTTGGCTTCCTTCGACGTCCTTAACAAGATGAAAGACGTCAAGGCCCAGTACATCGAAGCCCATGACCGCAAGGACAACGTTGACTAAACGCTGACCCCAGGGAGTCACCTAAAGGGTGGCTCCTTTTCTTTTGCTGCCCGTCTTGAAACACTTTTTATTGCTTTAATATTAGAAATAGCTTTGCTAAAATATCAACCGCATGGAACAATTTTGGAATTGGATTCTCACTTATCTTGACGCCTCCTTTGGCATCAGTCTGATGAAAGAAGGCAACCCCCAGGGGTATGTCAACTGTGTCTTTATGTCTTTGACCACGATCTTTGGCATTTTGCTTGCCTATCGTGTTCTCTATCTTTTGTTTGGCATTTTCGGGAAATCACGGAAATACAAATCTTTTCCAGACGATAAACGTTACGCGTTCGTTTTTTCCGCCCGTAACGAAGAATTAGTCATCGGGAATCTCATCGACTCCGTGAGAGAACAGACCTATAACCAGAACAATATCGATATCATCGTGGTTGCCGACAATTGCAATCCCGAGGATAAAACCGCAGAAATCGCCCGTTCCAAAGGCTGTCTTGTCTACGAACGGCATGATCTTAGCAAATGCCGCAAGGGCTATGCTCTGCAATATCTTTTCGAGAAATTGAAACACGACCTTCCCAACGGCATCGAGACTTATTATGCCTATGTCTTCATGGATAGCGATAACGTCATGGCCAAAGATTTCCTCTCGAAATTAAATGACGCTTTCCAATCTGGATATGATATCGCCACTGGCTATCGAAATGTTAAAAACGCGGATGATAACTGGCTCACCGCTTTAAGCGCGATCAACTGGTATCGTGCCGTCATTGTTTCTTTGCGTGCCCGTTCGATGATCAATAGCTGCGCCCAGATCGGTGGCACTGGCTATGGGGTTCGCTCCTATATCCTCAAAGATGGCTGGGATTATACGATGATCACCGAAGATGGTGAGATGACGACCCGTTTAATGGCCGTCGAACCGAAAATCCGCCTTCAATTGAAGGAAGAAGATTATGCTCGCTTTGGCAACAACAAATTGACGTTAACGATGCCAAATGGCAAAAAAGTGGTGGTGAAAGCCAGAAAAAGCGACAAAACAGATTTAGAAATTCCGGAGAAAAAGCTTTCGAAATACGGCATTTCCCCAACGACTGATGAATTTGGCGATGTGGCTTTAGGCAATCCGGTCATCCTTTCTAATTCGCAAGGAGAGACCCTTTCGTTTCAAACTGGCGTCCATGTCTCGCATTATATTCGTCTTGGTTATGTCGAAGCCGCCCAATTCTTCGACGAGCAGCCAACCACCCTCAAAATCACGATTCGCCAAAGAATTCGCTGGGCGAAAGGGGGAATGGTCAACTGGGCCATCAACGATTGGAAACTCTTCTTTTCCTTCCTTCGTCACCCACGCTGGTCGAAATACGACATTTATTGGGAAATGTTCCCTTATGGCTTGTGGAATTTCTTCATGGGATTCTTCAATCTCTTGATTACCACGGTCCTTTGGGCGACAGGGGCTTCTGGCAACGCCGTCGATGGCTGGGCCAATATCTGGAGCTACATCATCAACATGACCGTCATCCAATATCTGGGAGGGTTATTCACAGGCATCCCGGTAATCATCAAGGAATGGGACAAAGTCCATTTCAACGTGGCGCAAGCCGTCGGCTATATCTTCTTATGGCCGTTCTACGATATGATTGGCACCCCAATTTCAATCGCTTGTCTGTTCATGCACGTCACCTGGAAGCCAGTCCCTCACCACGTGGTGAAAAATGGTGATGAATTGATGGAAGTGCACCGAGAAAAAGAAGCGGCGCATCATCATAAGAAATGACAACGAGGCTTAATCTTAAGGATTAAGTCTTTTTTTCTTGCTTTTCTCCCAAGTCTATCAGGAAAGAAATGAGCCATTATTCAAGCACACTGAACCCTGTGTGTCAATTTTATGATAATTTCGATGTTGACAATGTTTTTTGCTATCTTTATACTTCTCCGTGCATGAGAAAAAGGTCTCGGCCTTTTTTCACGAATGCGATATTCGAAAAGGAGAATTGGACAAAATGCCTACCATTAATCAGCTTGTTCGTTCTGGAAGAAAGTCCATCGTCAAAAAGTCTAAGTCACCAGCCTTAGGCAAACGTTATAACTCTCTCACCAAGAAAACGACCAATCAGCCAAGTGCCCAAAAACGCGGCGTCTGCACCCGTGTTGGCACCATGACTCCTAAGAAGCCAAACTCGGCTCTTAGAAAATACGCCCGTGTCCGTCTTTCTAATGGTTATGAAGTCACTGCTTATATCGGCGGTGAAGGACATAACTTGCAAGAACACTCCACCGTCATGATCCGTGGCGGCCGTGTCAAAGACTTACCAGGTGTCCGTTACCACATCATCCGCGGAACCTTAGACTGCGCCGGAATTGAAGCGCGTCGTCAGGGCCGCAGCCTCTATGGCACCAAGAAACCAGCCCCTGCCAAATAATAGAAAGGATTAAGAATCATGTCTCGTAAAGGAAAAATCGAAAAACGCGATGTCTTGCCAGATCCAATCTATAACAGCAAGCTCGTTACCCGTTTGATCAACCGCGTTATGTATGACGGCAAGAGAGGAACTGCTCAAACCATCATCTATAACTCTTTCAAGATCATCGAAGAAAAAACCCAAAAACCTGCCATTGATGTCTTCGCCACCGCGATCAACAACATCATGCCAGAAGTGGAACTTAAAGTCCGCCGTATCGGCGCCGCTAACTACCAAGTTCCAGTAGAAGTCAGCCCAGAAAGAAAGCAGACTCTCGGTCTTCGCTGGCTTGTCACCTATGCCCGTCTTCGCAACGAGAAGACCATGGAGCAAAAATTGGCTGGCGAAATCATCGATGCCGCCAACGGAACCGGTGCTTCCGTCAAGAAGAAAGAAGATGTTCATAAGATGGCAGAAGCCAACAAGGCTTATGCCCATTATCGTTGGTAAGAAAGGAGATACCTATGGCTGTTGATGAAAACAAAATCGTAGAGTCGGATGATTACGACTTACCTCACACCCGCAACATTGGTATTATGGCTCACATCGATGCCGGCAAAACGACAACGACAGAGCGCATCCTCTATTACACTGGCCGTACCCACAAAATCGGCGAAGTCCACGAAGGAACCGCCGTCATGGACTGGATGGTCGAAGAACAAGAACGCGGCGTCACGATCACCGCTTCGGCCACGACCGCTTTCTGGAAAGGCTATCGTGTCAACATCATCGATACCCCAGGGCACGTTGACTTCACCGTTGAAGTTGAACGTTCTCTCCGTGTTCTCGATGGTGCCGTCACCGTCTTAGACTCCAAAAACGGCGTTGAGCCGCAAACCGAAACCGTTTGGAGACAAGCCGACAAATACGGCGTCCCAAGAATCGTCTTCTGCAACAAAATGGATGCCATCGGCGCTGATTTCTTCATGTGCTTAGACACCTTAAAAGAACGTCTCGGTGTCAAATATGCCGCTTATCAGCTCCCAATTGGCAAAGAAAGCCAATTCAAAGGCGAAGTCGACCTCGTCGAAATGGTCGGTTGGGTCTTCGGCGACAACAAAGACGACGTCCCACAGAAGATTGAAATCCCAGACGATCTCAAGGAGAAAGCCGCAGACTATCACCAAAGACTTCTCGAAGCCCTCGCTGACTACGACGAAGATCTCATGATGATGGTTCTCGATGGCCAAGAGCCTCCAGTGGAACTCATCAAATCCGCTACCCGCAAAGCCGTTTTGACCTCGAAATTCTTCCCGGTCTTCTGCGGCACCGCCTTCAAGAACAAAGGGATTCAGCTCTTACTTGACGCTGTTGTCGATTATTTGCCTTCCCCATTGGACATCAAAGGCGAAAAAGGCACCCTTCGCGGTGAAGAATACACCTGCAAAGTCACCGATGACGCACCATTCGTCGGCCTTGCCTTCAAGATTGCCACTGATCCATTCGTCGGCCGTCTTGCCTATGTCCGCGTTTATCAAGGCGTTTTGAAATCCGGAACTTATGTTCTCAACACTTCCAACGGCAAACAAGAACGTATTGCCCGTTTGGTCTTGATGCACGCCAACCACCGTCAGGATGTCGAAGTCCTTCACGCTGGTGAAATCGGCGCTGTCGTCGGCTTAAAGAACACCACGACTGGCGATACCTTGGCCGATGCCTCTGAACCTGTCGTTCTCGAAGCTCTCGAATTCCCAGAGCCAGTTCTCGAAGAAGCCGTTGAGCCAAAGACCAAAGCGGACCTCGAGAAGATGAACGTCGCGATTCAGAAACTTTCTGAAGAAGACCCAACCTTCCGCGCTCATACCAACCAAGAAACCGGCCAGACCATCATTGGTGGCGTCGGCGAATTGCAACTCGAAATCATCGTCGAGCGTATGAGAAGAGAATTCGGCGTCGAAGTCAACGTTGGCAGACCGCAAGTCAATTACCGCGAAACCATCCGTTCGACTGGCGAAGCCCAAGGCCGCTATGTCAAACAGAGTGGTGGTCACGGTCAATATGGTGACGTTTGGATCCGTTTCGAACCAAACCCAGGCAAGGGCTTCGAATTCGTCGATGCCATTGTCGGTGGTGCCGTTCCAAAAGAATTCATCAAACCAACCCAACAAGGTTTGGAAGATGCCATGACCCGTGGCTTGATCGCCGGCTATCCGGCAATCGACATCAAAGCGACCCTCTTTGACGGTTCTTACCACGATGTCGACTCCTCTGAAGCAGCTTATAAGATCGCTGCCTCCATGGCCCTCAAGGCTGCGGCTGGCAAATGCAATCCAGTCATCCTTGAGCCAATCATGAAGGTTGAGATCACCGTTCCAGAGAAATATTATGGCGATGTCATTGGCGATGTCAGCCGTAGAAGAGGCGAAATCACTGGCGAAATCCAACGCGGCAACGCGAAAGAAATCGACTGCTTCGTCCCATTGGCCGAAATGTTCGGCTACGTCACCGACCTTCGTTCCTTAACCCAAGGCCGTGGCAACTTCATGATGGCCTTTGATCACTATGGCGAATGCCCTCGCTATATCCAAGATCAGATCATCGCGAATAGCAATATGTCCAATCGCTAATCTATTGATTAATCCCTAAGCGCGATTTAAAATACATTAGCAATTTGTTTAAAACCATTATTTGGAGGAAATAAAAACAATGGCAAAAGAGAAATTCAACCGTGACCGTGTCCACGTTAACGTTGGCACCATCGGCCACATCGACCATGGTAAGACCACCCTTACTTCCGCAATCATGCACGTTCTCAGCTTAGTCGGCAAAGAAACCGGCGGTGTTGAAGGCAATGCGAAAGACGTCGGCTATGCCGGCATTGACTCCACTCCAGAAGAGAGAGCCCGTGGTATCACCATCAACTCCGCTCACGAAGAGTACGAAACCAAAACCCGTCACTATGCTCACGTCGACTGCCCAGGGCACGCTGACTATATCAAGAACATGATCACCGGCGCCGCCCAAATGGATGCCGCTATCCTTGTTGTCGCTGCCACTGATGGTGTTATGCCTCAGACCCGTGAACACGTCCTTCTTGCCCGCCAAGTCGGCGTCCCAGCCATCATCGTCTTCTTGAATAAGTGCGATATGGTCGATGACCCAGAATTGGTTGACTTAGTCGAAATGGACGTCCGTGACCTCCTTAGCTCCTATGGCTTCCCAGGCGATGACCTCCCAGTCATCCGTGGCTCTGCCTTGAAAGCAACGACTGTCACTTCCAGCAAAGACGAAGCTGCTCAACCAATCCTCGAATTGCTCCACGCTCTCGATACTTATATCCCAGATCCAGCTCGTTCCGATGACAAGCCATTCTTGCTCCCAATCGAAGACGTCATGACCATCTCCGGCCGTGGCACCGTCGTTACTGGCCGTGTCGAACGTGGTGTTGCCCGTTTGAACGACGAAGCAGAAATCGTTGGTATCCGTCCAACTCAAAAGACTGTCATCACCGGTCTCGAAATGTTCCGTAAGACCCTCGACTATGCCGAGGCTGGCGACAACGTCGGTGTCCTTCTCCGTGGCATCACCCATGACCAAGTCGAACGTGGCCAAGTCCTTGCTAAGCCAGGATCTATCGTTCCACACGACAAATTCACCGCTACCGTCTATATCCTTACCAAAGAAGAAGGCGGCCGTCACACTGGCTTCTTAAAAGGCTATCGTCCACAATTCTTCTTCCGTACGACTGACATCACCGGCACCATCGACCTCCCAGCCGATGTCGAAATGGTTATGCCAGGCGACCACGTTACCTTCACCGTTCAATTGATTCACCCAGTTGCTCTTGAAGCTGGTACCAAATTCTCCATCCGTGAAGGTGGCAAAACCGTCGGTTCCGGTCAGGTTACCGAAGTCATCAAATAAGCTTAGCTTGATTCCATGACGACAAAGCCTCTACTTGAAGTAGGGGCTTTTTTCTTTCTTATTTTCTGACTTTCCTTTATATTAATTGCTATGGAAAATGAATTATTGAAACAAGCATCATTAGGAAAAAGATTCCTCTCTTACCTGATTGATTTTCTAATCGCCACCGTCATTGGTTTTGTCTTGAACCGCTTTGTCACGTCGAATTATGTTTTCGAGGCTTTAGGGGGAAAAAGAACCACCCAGGAACTTTATTCCTATGCCGCTGATTCTGGATTAACCCGAGCGGTGAAAAACGACGATGGTATCTACACGGGCATCTATCTTTATAACTTTACACCAGACGGCGCCATCGATAGCTCAGCCTCAGCGAGCGATTATTCTCCCACCCCAAGCGGAGACCCAGGATATGTCGCCTATCTCGACATGATCTGGAATTATTACACCGTCTTTTTCCCAACCGACTCTCGCCTTGCCAAAGAACAGCCAGAAGGCTATGTCTATAAGGAGAATGAGCTCGATTCTTATAAGAGCTATGTTTATACTTCGATTTTCAAGCTGACCGATCCTGAGACCGTTTTGTTGCAGGTGAAAGCAGGGGAAACCCCAGTTTTAGTCAGCAACGATGAGGCTCATCCTTATTTCCAATACGCGACGGATGGCGAAGGCAAACCAAATGTCACCGTGAAACCGGTGCTGCGTCAGGAATATGTCGATAAATTAGCTTCGGAAGAGACCAAAAAAACTACCTTAACTTCCTTGCGCGATTATTTCTTCAGCGTCGGAGCGACTTCAAATCAGCTGAGCGGGGTTTATTATGACACCGCCATCCATATGCAAAGCAGAGGTTATTTCGTCTCGAACAGCAAAGATGTGAACATCATGTCATGGGAATGTTCGATCATGGCCCATCTGCCATTGAATTTCATCGTTTTCTTCCTAATCCCGATCTTCGATAAAGAAGGCAGAACCATTGGCAAACACATCTTCAAACTTTCCGTTGTCTCTAACGATGGTGTTTTGATGAATCCGTTGCAACGGATCTTCAGACCATTGATCATGGTGGTTTTGATCTCCTTGCTGATGATTCCGAATTCGATGCTGAACTTCCTTGTCTTTGGCATCGTCGCTTTGGTGGATTTTGGCGTTCTTGCCTTCTCTAGAAAGACCCCTGGCGCCCTTCATGACAAATTGATGAAGACAGCAGTCGTCAGCCGGAAAGATTCGATTTATTTCGAAAACCAGGAAGACAAAGAAGAATATCTTCTTGAACATGCGCACGATAACGAGGAAGAGAAGGAAGAAAACGCCCGTCTTGCGGCAGAAGATGCGATTTTGGATCTTTCGACTTTGAACAAGCGCCGCGAAGAGGCCAAAAACATCACCTCTTTCGATGAATTCGAGAAACAAAAAGACCAAGAAGCGGCTGAAAGAGCCGCCCAAGATCCTGCCAATCGAGTTAACTTGAACAAAGAAGAAGACGATAAGCCCGAATAAGGCGATAAAAAACGAGAAGACGGCCGCATGTGAACTCTAAGCTGAGCGCACTTTAAGGGGTCTTCTTTTCTTTTTTTCTGAATAATTTTATTATTTATGGAGAGTATGAAATTCGCCAAACCTGAAGAAATAGTCACAGAAGAAGGATATACGTTAGCTCCTTTCTTGCTTCGCATCGCTTCATCGGCGATCGACGCCGCTTTTTTCATCGCCTCATTTTGGCTGATTTTCTTTTTCTCTTACCAAACCAATTGGTATCCGACCTTAGATGACGCTTTCCAGATTTCCTCTTCAAACGTTCAAATGGTGGAATACCAAAAACTTTCGGGGCTTGTGACGATCAAGGAAGACGGCTCGATTGCCGATATCAAATCGGACAATTACGAGGATTATCTTCACGCCATCCACGATTATTATTTTGTCTGGAATGCCCTAGATAACGCGAAGAACCCAGATCCAAAAGACTACGGAGTCAAAGATTGGAATGTCACCGTCCTGGGATTGCCAGAAGATGTGAGTCTTCGCAACAATTCAAAATATTACGAATTCCAAACCAACGCCGCAGGGAAACCGATCGATACAGAAGAAGGGGTTTTGAAAGCGACTTTGTACAAGAATCCAAAAAAGAAGGACGAATTAACCGACAACGCCAAAGCAGAATTGAAGACATATTTCCAAAAAGCCTATTACGCGACCCAAAAACTGTTGCTCTCCGAGCCCTATTATGTCGCCTTGCAACATCATGTGTCGAATGGACTTATGGTCGTTCTCTCTCTTGCCATCTTCATCCCTTTCCTCATTTTCTATTTTGTTTTGCCTCTGTTTTCCAGATTGAATCAGACCTTAGGGAAGCGCTTTATGCATTTAATGGTCATCGATTATCGGGGGAAACCTCTCAACAAATGGTTTTTGAGCTTACGTGCTCTCCCTTTCTTATTGACTGCCATCGTGGCCATCTTATTGGATTCCATGGTCATTTCCTTAACCATCGCCTTAGTCGTCTTTATGGTCAGCTGGGCTTGTGCGACATTCACCAAAAAGAAACGGGCCTTGCATGATTTTGTCGCGTTATCTTGCGTCGCCAGGGAAGATGAGACTTATTTGATCGCCGCGAAAGAAGTGGAGGAAGAAACAGAAGATGCACAAAATCGTTAATGCCTCTTTTGTCCGCCGAACATTTGCCGCCATCTTGGACTTATTGATCGCCGTTTTTGTCGGTTTGGG
>CADBIO010000038.1 GCA_902794835.1 uncultured Erysipelotrichaceae bacterium | reverse complement strand
CCGACGCTCGAGATGGGTGTCGCTTTTTGCTTAAGGAAGGGGCAAAGAAACCGCAACCGTTCCCCAGGTAATTTAAAAAAGGGCTGCACGCCCCTTTTGTTTTGATATTTTAGAAGATGCTTTTTTCCGTGATGGTGTCAAAGAGATGTATCTTTTCTAAATCCATTTTGAGGACAACCTCATCACCGATGTGATAGAGACGGTCAGCCGGCACTTTGGCGCACCAGTCTTTCTCTTGGAGACTAAAGTGGAGATAATAGTCTGCCCCCAATAGTTCGGCGGCCTCAATTTTGACCTTAAGAGGATCGCTTAGCCTTTTTGAATCGGAAATGGAAGAGAGATTTTCGGGCCGGATGCCGAAAAGAATCGGTTTTTCTTCTTTACCATTCAACGTTTCGAATGCCTGGATCAGCTCCTTTTCACGGACTAACTCTTTTTGATAGGATTTGGCGAGTTTTGTCTGTTTCTTGTCTTTGTATCTTGGCTCGGCCTCTAATTTTGCAAGATGGGCCTTATGCGCTTCGATTTCAGCGGGATAGAACGCTTCTATCTTTTCTTGTTGTTCTGGCGATAAAGTGATTTGCGAGTCACCAAGCGATATCTTGCCATTGCGATAAAGGGCCTCGATCACGTTTGTGGTAGGGGAACCAATGAAGGTTGCCACGAATAAATTGGCGGGGTGATCATAGACTTCAATTGGGGTTCCGATTTGTTGGATCTTTCCGAGCTTTAGGATAACGATGCGATCTGCCATCGTCATAGCCTCGGTCTGATCGTGCGTCACATAAATCATCGTATTCTTCAGATCGTCATGAAGACGAACCAATTCGCTTCTCATCTGAATACGAAGCTTGGCATCTAAGTTGGACAAAGGCTCATCCAACAAGAAGACTTTTGCATTGCGAACATAAGCTCTTCCTAAGGCAACGCGTTGGCATTGTCCGCCAGAAAGTTGTGTTGGTTTGCGATTGAGATATTCTGTGATTTGCAACGCCTTTGCAGCCGCCTGGATTCTCCCGTCGATTTCTTCGCGGGTGAGGCGGCGCATCTCAATGTGTCCATCAACCTCGACGGCCTCTTTGCTGCCCTTGAGCCCGAAAGCCATATTTTCATAGACACTCATGTGAGGATAGAGGGCATAGGATTGGAAAACCATGGCTACGTGTCTCTCTTTTGGCTCGAGTTTGTTGGCATATTTCCCATCGATGTACAAATCTCCCGACGTGATGTCCTCTAAGCCGGCGATCATTCTTAATGTCGTAGATTTTCCACATCCAGAAGGGCCGACCAAAACGATGAATTCGCCATCTTTGACGTCTAAAGAAAAATCTGTGACTGCCTGGATGCGATTGGAATAGATCTTATTGATGTGCTGGCAGGACAAAAAACAATCGGTAGGAGCGGTATGCTCTTGTTTTTGTTCTTTCTTGGCAAGCGAAAGGACTTCAAAGTAGTTTTCGTTGTTCTTTCTTCGTTCCTCGTTTTCTTTTTGCCATTCCAGTTTCTCTTTTTCGTTCATCGTTGGCCTCCTTTACGCAAATTGATACATTCTGACGTAATCCACCTGCATTGTTGCACTTTCAAAATCGGCATCTGGTACCCTGCCGTTATCGAAATTTCCGCCTACGGCTAGATTCAAGATGACATAGAAATCTTTGTTGAATGGAGCACTATCGTCGGTAGTGTAGGTTTTGCCGTTGGCTGGGTGCCAGGTTCGTTTTGGGACGGTGAGTTTTAGATGGTCATCGACATAAAAGTCGAATTGTTCCTCATCCCACACCACATAATATACATGCCAATCTTCAATGGTTCCTTCGCCTTTTCTTTGTGAGAAAGAATAAGCGCCAGCTTCGTAAGTTCCGTTGCCGTTGCCATCGGTATAATGTAGCGCGCTAGAAGTGCTTAAGGCATCGGACCCCTTGTTTTCCATGATGTCGATTTCGCCAGAGGTAGGCCACCCATTGTTGATTTCCGGCATCATCCAGAAGGCTGGCCACATGGCGTTTTGGGCGGATAATTTGATTCGAGCTTCGATGCGGCCGTAGGTGGTATAGGCTTTCTTTGCCGTCTTAATGCGGCTTGAGGTGTAAGAATAGCCACCCATCTCTTCTTTTTTGGCGGTAATAGAAAGGATGCCATCACTAACCGTTGCGTTTTGGTTGGTATAGTATTCTAATTCGTTATTCCCCCAGCCCCCGCCTCCGATTTCATAGGTCCAATAGGTTTCATCAAGGGCATCGCCGTCAAACTCGTCATTCCAAATGAGCTCGTAGCCATCTAAAGCGGTCTCGTCTTTGTCATTCCCTCCGCAGGAAGCAAGGGAAAGGGCCGTTAGCAATGTTAAAATCAGTCCTTTTGTCTTCATAATGAATAAACCCTCACATAATCGACTTCCATGGCGGCAGAGGTAAAGTCCGAAGGAGGAAGGATCCCGTTATCGAACATTCCACCAACCGCGAGATTGAGAATGATATGGAATGGGGCGCTAAATGGGCCGCTTGCTGAACCGTACCCTGCATTCCAGACATCTTTGCTTACGGAAAGGAAGTTATTGCCATCGACATACCATTGGATTTCGTTGGCAGTCCATTGCACGGCATAACAATGCCAATTGGCGATGCTGTCCACCGAGACGTTTCCTGTTTGATAGGTGTGGGTGTTTCCAGTGCCGTCAGAGGCGTAATGTAAGGCACCCGTTGTGTCATTTACGTTCCGTCCCCTGGCTTCCATAATGTCGATTTCTCCTGAGCAAGGCCAGCCAAGGTCGGCATAAGTCGATTCTGGTAACATCCAGAACGCAGGCCACATCCCTTGGATGGCAGGGAGTTTGATTTTGGCTTCGATATAGCCATAAGTAGTAGACACTTTCTGATAAGTGCGAAGTCGGGAAGAGGAATAGTAATAAGTGATAGACCCATATTGGGTTTCTTCTGCTTTGGCGGTGATGGTCAGCTTCCCATTGGCAACCGTCGCGTTTTCTTCTTTATAATACTGCTTTTCAGAGTTGCCCCATTCCCAGATACCATAATCTTGCCCATTTCCGATTTGGGCGCTCCAATAGGAGGCATTTAAGGAGGAGCCTTCAAATTCATCGCTCCATTTTAAGGTTGCGCCAGCGGGGACATATTGGCTTTCGCTAGAGGTTTCTTCACTAGGGGTGGATTCGGATGAGGACGACGTCGTTTGTTCCGAACCGCTTTGCTCATTTCCAACATCGATATACCGGGCGACTGGAGCAGACCATTCTGAGTCGAGATAACTTACCTCATCACCAAGGGCTTTGATGGCGAAATAATACGTTCCGTTCACATCAATGCCACAATCCGTCAAAGTGCCATTATTGGCAACCGAGCCGGAAACAACGCAAGAATTCAGGCTGGCGTCGTTGAAAATGCCGCCCTCATAAGCGATTGCGTTGCTCACGCCTTTGAAGGAAAAACGATATTCCTGCCCGACCTTGATATTGGTGATGGTTAATCCCGTAGGCGAATCAAGTCGTTCTAGTCTTGTGTTTGTTGAGGTGTTGGAGGAGATGATGCTTCCTTGTGGCTTTGAGTCGACATCAGATTCGTTGCTTGGGGCGCGAACCGCGACGCAAGCGGTCAAAAGAAAAACAAGGAGGGACGTGGCTTGATATTTCCTCATTTTGAGATCTCCACACGGATCGTTTTGATCAATCCGTCGCGGATTTGTTCCGCCAGCGCACCTTGGACAGAGTCATAGGTCTTGCCATCAATTTGATAAGTGAGTTTCACCCCACGGTAGCAATCTAATTTTTGTGGGTTGTGGTATATGACCTTCGTCTTAGAGAATAACAAGAACGATACCTCATCATTCTCGTCGAAGAATTCTTTAGATAATTTTGGTTGCAGCGCAAAGCTTAGAATTCCGTTTTGGACGCTAAAGAGACGTTCACCAGCAAACAAAATCACAAACATATTGAGGAATTCGGCGTTCGCTCCGGTTAAGCGGGCAAAGAAACCTTGGCCCCACTTGCTAGAATCTGGGTTGCAGGTCGGGACGACAAAGCTAGAGGATTCCGCAGGATCGCGTCCATAGACGGAAGGGTCCATAAAGCAAAGGTAATTCGTCTTGATCTCTTCAAAGAAATCTTCGTATAAACCACACTTTAGGAGACCCAAAAGGTATTTGTAGGACATGTGCAAGAAGTTGCATTCGCGTTCTAACCAACCTTTGGTGAATGCGTGGACACGTCCGATCTCAAATGGGGCGTCATCCAAGGCGGCGCAGGTTTTGTAGAAGTGCAACTTTTTGTCATAGGCGTCCGTCTTTTTGATGGCCTCATAATCTTTTTGGCCCATGAATCGGGGCCCAAGTTTATAGGCTCTGGCGCTGGCTTCTAAGAAGACCGGGATCGTTCGGAGCTTAAAGGAAAGTGGCTTGATGGTTGGGTAACCTAAATGATTTGTTTTGCCAGTTTGTTCATAACGATCGATATCATAGATGAGGTAAGACGGTAACACCCCATTACCAACTTCTTTGGCGCGTTGGATTGCCTCTTCCAAGACCTTCACAAAACGGGACAAATCCGCAACGGCGTCTTTTACTTTCAAAAAGATCATTTCGCCTGAAGCGTGTTCCTTTAAGGCCAAGCGAAGGCCTTCTCTGGCCGTAGTGGCCTTGTCCCAGTAATCGAAACGCGAGAGTTTTCCATTTTCGAACTGTTCTAAGGCATGGAACAAATCAGAACGGAATTGCGCCTGCTCTTTCATCAAGGGAATTTCTTTCTCTGGATAGGCCGATAAGTGCTCAATTCCATAATTGACCAAGCGGAGCAATTCAATGGTCTCGGACATGCCGGATGAGAACAAGCCAGGAAGCCCATTCATGGCATCGTTCCAACCTGGCTTTTCACATTCCATTTCGATGCCGAGTTGCTCGGAATCGAGGGTGGAGAATTTCACCAGGGCTAAGTTATAGATTTTGCCCGCCAAATTGGTGTTGATCCGATGACCATCCCCATCCGTTAAGAAGGCGGTTTTTTGAAGATCGAAACCACGTTTCTCGCAATCTTGTTTCAATTGTTTCAAATCGATGGCCCCATATTGTCTGATCTTGCCTTTCGAGACCAAACAATATTTCTCTTCTCGAGGATTGACGTAGACGGGGCTATAGAAATAAGGATAGACGACATCAAATAAAGAGGTCTCTTCTTGGTCGGGATAGACGGAAGAATAATTCTCTAGCAAATCGACGTTATAGGTCCAGTGATCCACCCAATAGCCTTCGGCGAAATTGGCTTGGATTTCCTGATGGCAGCAGCCTAAAATCTTGGCGAATAATTCATCCGCGTCTTTTTTCACCTCATCTTTGAGGTAGGTATAAAGTTCACTTGGCTCGAATCTCTTTGCCGTTGCGATGATTTTTGAACGGTGCCGCGGGGATAATGTGTCAAGGAAAGACAAGTCGGCGCCTTGATTCAAGACAAAGCTCTCTGGTTTCACGTTCAATGGGTTTTGACCATCGGCTTGAATCAAAGAGAAGAAGAGTTTTACGTTGTAATCCTTCACGTAAGGGTGGAAGAAAAGGTCATTTCGGCGGTTTTGATTCACATCACGGAAGTTGCCCGGCCCAGAAGAATAGTATTTCGACGGCATTTGGAAAGAATTGTAGTCTCGTTCCATATCGCCATGTTTTCTCCCAAAGACGTAGTAGACCTCACCGCCATCGCCGTTGTTGAGCAATGTTGGGAATCCTCCGCGGAGATTGTTATCCAAATAGCTTTGTTTCAGAGTACGGTCATAAACCGGAATGCCCGTATGGACTTCTGCAGGTGCGGTCAGTTCTTTTAATAACACTCTGGTCTCCTCGCGATATTCCATCGCTTTTTGAAAGGAGAAGTCTTGATAGGCTGCCTGGAAGCATTCTAATGAGTCAAAGGTCCCAAACAATACGGCATAAGAATAACTCTCATGTGGCTTTAAGGTGACGCGGTTAGAAACGAAGGCGCACGGTAATTTATTTTCGGTCTGTTCCTCTTGGGCAATGAATTTCTCATAAGGGTTTTTGAAGAAAGGATTTGCCGTAATTAATGACACATCCTTGCCAAAAACGGATGAAGGATCGATAAAAACGTCCAGTTTGTTGCCCTTTTCATCGACGGCGACAAAACCATTCCCATCCTGTGTTTCCGAAACGACGGAATTATCTCCCGTCGAAGTTTTGAATTTGACGAAAGGTGCCTTTTTTTCGCGATTGACGACAATGCAGTAGGCCGCCATCAGGGAAACTAGTTCTTTGTAGGCGATGTTGCTTAGGCCGTGAGGAAAGAAAATCGGAAGGCCATCCACGAATTCGAAGGTTTTCTTTTCGTCGCATTCGTTAGTGAAGGTAACGATACGCAACAACCCAGGATAAGAACGATGGGAAACGCTGGAATAGCAAACTTCCATTCGATATTCGGGGCCCTGCTCGGAAATGGAGAAGTCTGAAGCACGGATTTTCATTTCTTTTTGAAAATGGTTCAATAAGAAGGGCGTGTATTCGTTTTCGTCAACTTTCAAAAAAGTCCGGAATCCTTTTAAAGCGATATTTTGATAGGCCAAATTTGCACTATCAAAAGGAGTAATCGGCGTATCTTTGCTGTCAACGCCAAAACTCGCCATCGCTTGCCCTAGATTGCAATAAAACGCCCACAACGGCTTTCCATCCACGCCGGCCACGGCAGGAAGAAAGGAAGCGAACGTCTTTGCGTTTTGAAAGTCTTCAATGACGAAATCTTCGCCACGGTACTCATATTTGACCATAACAGTTACCTCAGATTGGTGATGGCCCGGGGGCGAGGTGACGCCCCCAGGAAAAGCATAAGAAGAATGAATTATTCCGCTGCTTCAGATGGAACGAAAGAATAAGCAGCTTTTAAGGTTGGGACAGACCCATCGACGACATTCCAGCCATAAGAGAAGGATTCTCCATAGTTGGAAGCGGTCTTCATGCCTTCGGAGTCTAACAAGAGGTTGTCCGTCAGGGAGCCGAGGTCGCTATCGCCAGAGGTGGGTTTGTTTGCCGCTAAATGGGTTTGTGAGAAATTCACGTCGCGAGTGGTGCCACTCATCGGGGTGATTTTGAATTTTTTGGCGACACAATTGCTAACCGAGCCCCAGGTTTTGCCAGCGAAAGCATATACGCCGTTGGTGTAAGAACCATTAGAATCGGTATATTTGGTCCCCGCTTTATCCTTGTCTACCGCGCAGAATTTCCACCAAGGATTGTGATCGGATTCATTACCATGATCCCAACCGTTTCCGGTTTGGCTGGTGTAATCGTTATTCCAATCCAAGTAGATGCCAGCCTCTTCGATCGAAACGCCGTTGATTGTGGTTGCCCCGGGCGCACCGATTTGAAGAGAAGTGACTTCGGAAATGACGTTGTTGATTTGGCCGCTTCCGGCAACAATGCCGGCAACGCCACCCATGTTGCAATCGTCATCGTAGTAATGGGTTCCCATCTCGACTGAGCATTGAGAATCGACGTAGCAGTTTTCAATGGTCCCCATGACGTTGCCTGCGACAACGCCGCAGATGGTGCGGCCACGAACGTCGATGTTAGAGAAATTGACATTCCTGACGATGCCAGAGGAACCGATTACTTGGAATAAGCCGATGTTATCGCCGTTGGTGTGACCATCGTGGGTGAAACGGTAGGTGCCGTTTTCGGCGTAGACGTTATAGTTGGATGCGACGTTGTCGGAATAATAGACCTTCGCATTTTTGATGGTGTGTCCGTTTCCTTCCAAGATGCCATGGAAATAGGCGTTGTTTGGATCGGATTCTTCGGTGTACCAACCTAACGGCTCAAAATTGTCGATGCCGGAAAGATCGATGTCGTTGCCGAGGACATAAGTGCCCTGCAAGGTGACGGCATCGGTGTTGATGGCCTGGAATTCTTCGGCAGTCGTGATCACAGAAGTGACCGCCAAGGCGTTCAAGGCGATTTTGCCAGAAGAGGTTGTGATAATGATGGCTTTTTCACCTGTTCCTGAAATGGAAGAGATAAATTTGCCACCCAAGGTCAATACACCATTGCGATAGCTATACTGATCGCTGTCTGCGGCGGTTCTGCCACAAGCAACGCCAGTAATGTCTCCATTGATTTCCATTTTGGCGGAAACGTTTTCGCTGCTTCCGGAAACGAAATAGATCGATGTGCCATCGAAAATTTGATCGGCCTCTTCTAAGACCACGCCACCATTAGAGCAGGCAGCAAGGGCCATGCTGGCCAAAGCCAGGAAAGACAGTTTTGTCATTGATTTACGATTCATGCGTTCCTCCTTTTGACGAATGATTTGTTATTTAAGCGGCCAATTCTACCGCAATCTTAGAAATCGTGAGGTTTGCTTTATCGGCGGCGGCGACATGGCCTAAGCCGATTTGAACTCTTGCTCTGCCAGAAGTTGCCGTTGCCGAATAAGTTACGGTCACGGTTTTGCCACTTCCGACTTCTAAGGCGTTGCTTGCAACCACTTGAGAAGAGGTTCCATCATCAAAGATGAGGATGTCTCCACCTTCCACGTTCATATCGTAGGTAAAGGTGAGGCTATAGGTTCCGCTGGCGGCGGTTGGCACTGGCCCAAAGTTAATTTGGGTTAAGTAATTCGAATTTGCGTCTCCGCCATCGCCGGCATAATCCGTGAGGACAAGGCCACCCTCATCGTTGTGAGAGAGATAGCTGGCAGGGATTGGTCCCCAATTGTTCTTATAGGCAGAGCAGGTACCGCTCGGGGTGATGTATGGCAAATAATAGATGGTCACATTGTCGCTTGGGACGAATTCAGCGAGCTCGATCGGATGCGTTTTTGCTTCATCGCTGTAGAATTTGCCAGCGCCGTATCCAAAACCGTATTCAATGGTGCCGATAGGGCTGTTGCCTTCAATCACTTCCTCGGTGCTAGTCGCTTCAGTGACGAGGTTTTGATATGTGATGGTATATTTCGTGGCCTCGCTTTCCTTGATGAAGACGGCGGCATAAGTGTGGGCTTCGGTCACTAAGGCAGTGGAACTGTATTTCAGTTCTCCGTCATACCATCCTTTGAAGATCATTCCGCTTTCTGGGGTTGGGTTTTCGGGGGCAGCTACGGTCTTGCCGCTCTTGACTTGGATGTTTTTCAAAACGGTTTCACCATTGACGAATTTTGTTTCGTAATAGGTCGCGCCTTCCGTTTTGTCGAAGGCAGAACCGACAGTGAGAGAGAAAGCAGCGCCGCCTAATGGGGTGCCATCAATCCCCAATTGAAGGCTGATTGTGGTAGCATCGCCAGCCACTTCATAGGAATAGTCATAGTCGACCCCGGCAGCCAAAGTAACCGTTTTGCCATTGATGGTAATGCTACCTGCAACATCGCTGTTTAAGGTCAAATTAATGGCATACGTGTCTCCGCTTTCCGAATAAGGAAGCTTATAGAAAGCCTGGACGCCATACCATTGGCCGACCGAAGAATAAGAGAGGCTATATTTTCTGCCTTCCTTCACAGCGTTGGTCACGTTGCCGCCATCGCCATACCAATAATAGAAGTCGCCAGGGTTCTCTTTGGCGGCAGCCTCGCTACCACTGAGGAAAGCCCCGCCATCGTAGAAGATGTCAATCGGCTCTTCCTCCTCCTGAGAAGAAGTGGATTCTTCGCCGCTGAGAGTTTCAGAGGAAACAACGTCCTCACTGGAGACGATTTCTTCGGAGGATTGGATTTCTTCGGAAGATTCCGCTTCGCTGGTGACGTCTCCGGAGACGCCACAGGAAGAGATGAACAGCGCGCTAACGGCTGCTAAGCTCATCACGAATAGTTTTGTGCTTTTCATACATTACTCCTTTTAATTTGATGTATTCTTGAGGTCTCCCTCTTTTAGCCTTTTAAGCCACCGACCGTGGTATTTTCCATGATCGTTTTGTTGAAAATCATAAAGATGATGAGGATTGGCAAAACGGTGATTAGAATCATGGCGAAAAACAAAGGATAATCTGCCGATCCGCCATTGAGGATTGACGTCTGCATGATGTAGATGCCATAAGAGATGGTTGGCCTGCTCTCTAAATAGATGGAAGGCGTGAGGTAATCGTTCCACAAACCGATCAATGAGAGGATGCCTACAGCAATCATTGGCCCTTTTGCCATCGGGACCACGATTTGCACGAAGATGCGGAAATCCGAAGCGCCGTCGATTTTGGCTGCCTCAACGTACGTCCAAGAGAGATTCTTGAAGAAACTGTACAATAGCAAGAAGTTTGTTCCGAAGCCTCCGGAATAAAGGAAGATGACGCCGATGACGGTGTTGGTCAGCCCTAACGTTTTCATCAACTGCATTTGGGATGGCAAGGAGCCAACGATTGGGACAATCAAAGAGAAGATGACGACTGAGAAAATCAATCCGCGTCCCGGGAACTTGTATTTTGCAACGACCCAGGCGGCGCAAGAAGAGGTAATGACGGTAGCCAAAGTTCCGCCTCCAGCGACAAGGACAGAAGTCCACAGCATCTGCAAGAGGTTATAGTTGTTAGTATCGGTGCTGGAATAAGTCAGAGCCTTTTCAAAATTGGACCAACGCCAGGAATTTGGCATCGACATCGTGGATTTCGCGTATTCCAAAGGACTCTTCAAGGAATTGAAGAAGAGCCAGAAGAACGGGAAGATGAAGGTGAAGGCAAAAACGATAAAGATGACGACAAAGATGATGAAGATGGCTTTTTCCGCTCCGTGACGCTTATAAAGTAAATCGTGTTTTCTTTCGTAGCCTGTCTGACGGGATTCATCACGCTTTTTACGGAATTGCCGTGCGATCGCATAAAATGGATTATTCATTGTTAGAACCCCACATTGGCAAACGCCTTATTCATGCCCCATCGTGTCGCGCAGATAATCGGGGCGCCAATCAAAGAACAGAAAAGACCTAATGTGGCAACGTCTGTGTAGTTACCGCCTTTGGAGGTGAAGTAGATGTATTCCCCAATCGTTTTGGTGTAATTATCCGTCGCAGACCCGGTCAAGAAGAACGGCTGGAAGGCAATAGAGAAAACACTCATCATGCCGAAGACGAACAACGTGGTGATGGTTGGCCAGCAAAGAGGGATGATGATGCGGAAAAATTCGCGGAACGGGTTCACCCCGTCCATTTTGCAAGATTCAATAATCTCCCTTGGGATGCGCGACATCCCTGCCGTCAACAAAATGACGTCATAGCCGATGCCACTCCAAACGCAAAACACCCAAACAAACCATTGTCTTGTCGTATTGTCGATGGTTAAATCTGCCAACCACTTATCGATATCCAAGCCAAACCATCCAGCGATGCCCGAGACAAGGCCTCCGCTAGAAAGAGAATAGCTATAAATCATACAAAGAATGAACAACGGGAAAATCGACGGCACAAAGAAAATCACTTTGTAGAACGTCGAACCCCAGATCTTTTTGAAAACAAAATAGGAGAAAACGATTGCAATGGGCAACGTAACCAGACAGCTAACCACGAAATAAGCCAACGAATTCCGATAGATGGTGTTGCTGGTTTGGTCAGAGAAGGAGTGGAACAAGGAGACAAAGTTATCAAAAAGGGAAGAGAAGAACCCTCCCGCAGACCCATCCCAATCCTGCATCACCCAATAAAGGTGGCCGCTAGAATCGCTTTTTTGGAAAACCAAAAGGATGGAGTTGATATTGACGGCGATCCACATCAAAAGGAAGTGAGAGACGGGATAAATCAACATCAAAATGATGAAGAGATTCGTCGCCCAATTCTTCTTGAAATTAGATT
>CADBIO010000037.1 GCA_902794835.1 uncultured Erysipelotrichaceae bacterium | reverse complement strand
ATGAAACTTGGCGTGATCCAACAAATCGGCGCACCACAATACGTTTATGATGAGCCAGCCAATCTCTTTGTCGCTAAATTCTTAGGCAACCCTCCAATCAACACCTTCGAAGGGGAGATCAAAGATGGCAAGCTTTACGTCAATGGCGTTCTCTTTGATGATGACCCAATTTATGCAAAGCCATATCACAAAGTCATTCACACGGAGCCAGAAGAGGAAAAAGAACTGAAAGCTCTGATTCGCAAAGGCAAGAAAGTCAAACTTCCTGCCGGCGCACCGGAAATTGAGGAAAATCCAGAAATCGCCCGCGAGAACTGGCCTAAGACCGAAGAGGATATCGCTGATCGTAAAGTCGTCATCGGTATCCGCCCCGAAGCTTTCCGGATCACCAAAAAAGGCGATAAGAACGTCGTTCCTTTGAATATTGAGATGCTTCAGCATATCGGCCGTGACGTCTCGATTGTCGGCAATGTCTTAGGACAAGAAGACTCCCACATTAAGATTTTGGTCTCTTCCGAATACCGCGAAGAAATCCCAGCCTGTGGCGAATATCAATTAACCGCGAAACGTTTCTATGTCTTTGAAGAAGGCGGAGAGAGGATTAAATAATGGCTGAAGTCGCAAAAAAACCATCAAAATTAGCGACAGAACTCCGTTATCTCCGTGCGAAGCCAAGCGCTGAGCAACGCGAGCAATCGACGCAAGACATCCTCAAGATGAAACTTGGCGTCAAACGCACCTCACGCTTCCAGCTCGGAGAAAGCGCCAAAGCTTGGATTGCCTTAATCCCAGCGATGTTCTTCTTGATTGTGTTCATGATCTACCCGATCTTAAACACCTTCATCATGTCGTTTATGGAGAACTTCACCTTTGTCGGTGGTTCCGGTTCTTCTTTCGCCATCACCAATTATATTGCGGCTTTGAACAACCCCCGCACAACCGACCCTTCCATCGGGCTTGGCAATTATTTGTCTGTTCTCAAGGATTCCGAATTCCAGCAATCGCTTCTGAATACGGCTCTGATGGTCATCGTCTCTGTTCCTTTGACGATTCTCATCGCCTTGCTCTTGGCGGTCGTTTTAAATTCGATTAAGCCGTTGCGTAGTTTCTTCCAGACGGTCTTCTTCTTGCCTTATGTCACCAACACCATCGCCTTGGGCATGGTTTTCCGTGTCATTTTCTCATCGAGTAGCGGTGGTCTTTTCAACACCATGCTTGGTTGGTTTGGATTAAGCCCGCAAGCTTGGCTTACCGCATCTGCCAATCGCTGGAACATGTTCTTTGTTATCGTCGTTTATGCGATTTGGAATGGCTTGGCCTTTAAGATTTTGGTCTTCCAGTCTGGCTTGGCTTCCATCGATAAACAATATTACGATGCTGCAAAGATCGATGGCGCCAATCGCGCGACCATTTTCCGCCGCATCACAGTTCCGCTTCTTTCACCGGAATTGCTCTACATTACCATCACTTCCTTCATCGGATCCTTCAAAGCCTATACGCAAGTTATCTCCCTTTATGGAGGCGGCGCGTATAACTTCGGTGGCTCCACAGGAAAAGAATGGGAGACTGTCGTCGGTTATATTTATTCCGTTATGCAGGACCCATCCAAAGTCGGTCGTGCCGCGGCAGGTTCCTTCGTTTTACTTGCGATCATTTTGCTTATCACTTTAGTTCAAATGGTCGTTTCCAAGAGGAGGGTGCATTTCTAATATGGCAAATCGAGACACCGAACAATATTTTGCGACTCCTCAGCAGATGCGTCGCTACAAGGCAAGGGTGATCACCGGTCACGTCCTTTCCTACGTTTTCCTTTCTCTCGTCGGATTGTTCATCGTCACGCCATTCATCTTCATGATCGTGACTTCCTTCCGCAATCCTGATGCGTACAATTACGACAACATTAACTCCGTCTTCAACCTTTTCCCATCTTGGTGGAATGAAGGAATCGACGGTCCAAACTACACCCTCAACAATTATGCGGCCATTTTCACTTATAAATCCGCGACTGGCAGAACGATCAATTTCGCCCTGTATTACCTCAACACCCTCTACGTTGCGATTTGCAGCACGCTCTTTACCTTAATCACCACGATCTTGGCTTCTTTCGCCTTTGCTCGTTGCGAATTTAAGGGAAAGAACCTTCTTTTCACCGTTTTGCTTGCGACCATGATGGTCCCAGGCGAAATGATGGTTATCACCAATTATCAAACCGTGCAGGCCCTCAATTGGGCGAATACCTTCGCTTCGTTGATCTTCGTCCACGGCGTCTCTGTCTTCTATATCTTCTATTTAAGACAGACTTTCTCATCGATCCCAAATGAGCTCTTCTTAGCTGCAAAAGTGGATGGTTATGGGCATTTCCGTTATTTGTTCCGCGTCATGATTCCAATTGCTATGCCAACCATCATGACCATCGCCATCCTTTCTTTGATGGGTGCTTGGAACGCTTATATTTGGCCGAACTTAGTCGCATCAGGCACTAACCCAATCATCAAGAATTGGTCGATGTTGTTGGTCTCTAATGGTTTGATGTCCTTGTTCACCAATTCGGAGACGGGCGTTTCGGAAGATACCGTTCGTATCGCCGGCTCCGTGATTGTCACGGCACCATTGTTCGTCTTCTTCCTTATCTTCCGCAAATACATCATGCGCGGGGTATCCCGTTCGGGTATCAAAGGATAATTGTTCTTTCGCGTTTTAGAAAAAGAGAATTTTAGGAGGTCTCTTCATGAAAAGTAAAAAATTAAATATGTTGGCTGGCGGGCTCCTCCTCGTCAGCGCAACCGCGCTCGCATCTTGTGGTCCTAGCAAAGGCTATACTGGTGATGTTGACCCAACTATTGACACGAGAGGGGTTGAGATCGAATTCTGGTCCGGCTTTGGTTCGACCATTTCCGATCAATTGGAGGACCTTGTCTTAAAAAATTTCTCCGATAAATATCAAATCAACGTCAAACACACCTCAAAAGGCGGCTATAGTGGTTTGCAAAAGGCAATCAACCTTTCTGCTTCCAGCGTCACTTATCCGAATATTGCCATTGGCTATCCAGACCATTTTGCCTCTTATATCGATTCTGATATTCAATTGAGACTCGATTCCTTCATCCAGTCGGATGCCAGCATCCCAGAATCCCGCACCGACGAAGATGGGACCGTCTTCCAGGAAGCCGCCAAAATCGACATGAGCGATTTCTACGAGTCGTATATGACCGAGAACAGAACGCTTGAATATGATAATGATGGCAACCCATATACCTTAGGCCTTCCATTCAATAAATCGACCGAAGTCTTGGTTTATAACAAAACTTTCTTTGAAAATGATTGGGTCAAGGCTGCGGGCATTACTCTCCCAGAAACTTGGGATGAAGTGGAGACCCAAGGCAAGAAGATCATCGATTTGGTGACCCCTCATTTTGGCAAAGTCTTAGGCGCCGATGGAAAAGATTACGATTCCTTGGCGAAAGCGAAACAAGCAGGCACCACCTTATTGATGGACCTTTCTACGGCAAAGGCCGATAATTTCTACCCATTGGGTTATGACTCTTCGGCGAACCTTTTCATCACTGGTTTGCGTCAATGGGGCGCCACCTATACCACGATCGATCAAGTGACTCGTCACGGCTATATCGGTTTTGATTCGGGCGATAGCTATACCATCGCGACTCAATTCCTGATCTATATGCAGAAATTAGCCAATGAGCATATCTTAGCGTTGCCGACTTCCTTCGAAGGCACCGCGCTTTATTGCTCCTCTTATTTCACTAATTTCCAATCGGTCATGAACGTCGGTTCTTCGGCTGGCTTGAGCCACTATTCTGAAGGCTCCTTCACCAGTGCCAACGGAATTTATGCCGGTGTCAGCCACATCCCTTACAAGACCGCCGATAAGAAATATGTCATTTCGCAAGGCACGAACCTTTGCATGTTAGACAAAGGCTCTGAAGCAGAACGTGAAGCTTCTTGGAAAGCCGTCAAATATCTGGCCACCGAAGGCAATGGTTTATTCGCTTCCTTGACTGGTTATTACCCGGTTTGCAAATCGGCGGCGAATTCCGAAATCTACCAGACCTTCTTAACCGCTACCACCGACAAAGATGGCAACCCACTTTCCGACAACGACTTGAATATGCAAAAGGCCGCTAAATACAACACCGAAAGCTATGACGCCGATGGCAGCGGCTGGGTCAAATATACCGACCCTGGCTTCAACGGCTCTTCTTCAATCCGTGAAGATGTTGGCAATTTGATCTCCGAGATCATCGTCGGCAAGACCGCGGTTAAGGACACCCTCGACAAATACATTGCTGGACTGGGAGATTACCGTAAATATAAATAAAAGAAAGGAATACCGATTATGGCGTTAAAATTTAAGAAAGGATTGGTGCTTGGCGTCGGTGCGATCGCTTTAGCCTCCCTCGCCGGTTGCGGCGGCGGTGCTTCGATTGCTTATAACATCGATTTCACCGAAGACACCAAGGGCACTACGATTAAATTCTGGACACCTTTCGGCGGCGGCATTCAAGAATGGATCCAAGTCATCTGTGACAATTTCGAAGCGGAGACAGGGATTCATGTTGAAACGGAATCGAAGGGCGGCTATGCCGGTTTGCAGAAAGCCATCTCTTTGGCCGCTTCGAGAAAAGCCTATCCTCACGTTGCCTTGGCTTATCCAGACCATATGGCGACTTATGTCAATCAAGATATCATCGTCCGTTTGGACTATTATCTCGAAAATGATGGGGATGATAATTTCACGTTGAATGATTTCTACAAAGACTATCTCACCGAATGCCAAACAGTCGAATATGACGCCGAAGGCAATGGCTATACTTTAGGGATTCCATTTAACAAATCAACGGAGGTTATGTGCTATAACAAAACCTTCTTTGATTGGGCTTCCAAAAAAGATTCTACGATTGTTGTCCCAAAAACTTGGGATGAAATCTATACCGTTGCTCCGAAAATCCGTGCTTTCATGCAACCATATTTTGGCAAAGTTGTCTGCAAATTTGTCGATGAGGATGGCAACGAACAATTGATTGCTTATGATACCATTAGCCAAATCCCAGAAGGGACTACCGTCTTATTCAACATGACAAAAGTGACGGATGAAACATTCTTTCCGTTTACTTATGACTCAGAAGCTAACTTATTCATCACTTCCTGTCGTCAATGGGGCGGAACCTATACAGAACTCGACAAAGCAACAGGAAAAGGTTATGTGGCCTTTGACTCTGCCGAAGTAAGAAACGCTCTCACCGAGCTTCAAGAGGCATATAACAACCGCTATATCGCTGTTTCTAACACCTTTGGTGGTACCTCCAAATACAATTCCGCTTATTTCACCAATTGTCAATCCGTGATGACTGTCGGCTCTAGCGCCGGCGTTAAAAACTCGATTGCCAAGGACTTTGAAGTAGGTGTCTCCGCGCTTCCTTATAAATCCGCAGATAAAAAATACGTCATCTCTCAAGGCACCGATGCCGTTTTGCTTGACGTTGGCTCCAACGCTGAGCGTGTCGCTGCCTGGAAATTCATCAAATACCTCACCAAAGAAGCCGATGGCCTTTTTGCTGCTAACACTTCTTATTTCCCAAGCGGGGAATACGCTTCTAAATCTGAAGCATATCAGCAACAAGTGAACGAATCCAAAGATTCTACCGACGCGGATAAGAAAATCTGGTACGACACCAATCTTGTCAACGATTCGCATTATCTTAATGACAGCGAAGGTTGGACCAAATTCACCGATCCGGCATTCGTTGGCTCCAGCAGCGTTCGTGAGAGAATGAATACCGCGATGAGCGAGCTTTTCATCGACCATAAAACTCCTGATGAACTCATTAGCACGCTCAAAGACGATTTAAAGGATTATGTAAGATGAAAACAAAACGATTAATATTAGGACTAACAGCCCTTCTTTCAGGGATTTGCATCCTTAGTGGTTGTAACGGCAAAGGTGGAGACACCACCCCGGTTTGCACCGAATTAGAAGATACCAACCAGCTTTTGGAAACTCCGTTGACTGACGAGGCTTCCGTCGAATTCGATCGTTTCCTTGCGGATTACGAGACCAAAGATTTCTTTGAGCCTCAATCAGGCGTAGCCTATGGTAAAGCCGTCTTAGCTCAAAACGGTGTTGTCGATGGCGATACGATGGCCTTCACCACCGTCAATGGTCACTATATCAAATGCCGTTTGAATGGTATTAATACTCCAGAATCGACGGCCAATGTTGAAGCTTGGGGCGTCAAAGCATCGGCTTTTGCGAAGAAAATCTTCGCCTCTGCCACTGAATTCTGCATCGTCAATGATATTGATGCCTATGGCAAGGTCGATAGCACCTCTTCCCAACGTTTAATATCCTTTATCTGGTATAAAACCAAAGAAGGAAAATGGAGACTTTATAACCTCGAATGTGTGGAACAATGCTACTCCAGAAATTTCCTTTTCACCGACAGTGCTTTGGGATATCTGAAGTATTTCACCAAAGCGCAAGAGAAAGGTGAAACTTGCAAATATCGTGTCTTTGGCACGGCTGATCCGGATTATAAAGGATCGGATAATGTCAAAGAAGTCACTTGCTATTATGTCCGTCACCATTATGACGAAATCGGTACTTCCTATGAGACAGGCTCTTCTGGCTATTATCTCCATGTCACCGGCCTTGTTGTCGGCATGATGGGTGATAACCTCGTCATTCGCGATCTCTATCGTGATGAAGAACAAAGCGATGATGAACCATTGGAATGCATGTATGCCTATGCTGGTTTCGGATCTGCTTTGACCTCGAAGGTTAAAGTTGGCTATGTGGTTCGCTTCTTCTGCAGAACCTCAACGTTCCCAGCTGGCACTTCGAATATTCAGCTAACGGATTTGAATGTTAACACTTCTTCGGAAGACCCATACCGTTTTGTATCCTACGCCCCGACCAACGTTCACTATAAGGAATGGGTAGGGGAAGACACCACCTTTGGTTATGACTATGATCCAATCGATCTTACCGAACTTCCAGTCACGAAGAGCTCTGATTTAGATACTTATTTCGGGAAATATGTCAAGATCAATGTCACGATCCGCAAAGCGACCTATGATATCGATGAAGACGGCACGACAGTCACTTTCGATAATTATTACCGTGAAAGCTTTAATTCCTCGACTCATGTTCTGAGCGCCACGACCATTTACGCTTGGGCCACCACCTCGATGAGCACCGACGCTGAAGGGAACGTGAAAGGAACTCCGCTGAATCTGAGAATTGATGCCGCCACCGGCCTTCGCTATAACGACTTTGAAGTGGATCATACTTATACTCTCAAGGCGTATATGGCCCGATATTATGACAATTATCAACTCCAACTCTTCAATTTTGAGCCTCAATATAAATACATCGAGGATATCACTGCTTAATAATGGAGGATTAAAACATGAAAAAGCATCTTACCTTATTTGCCTTGGCCGCGATGACCATGGGTTTAGCCGCTTGCGGCGGCAATTCCGAACCTTATTCTGATTCTGATCAGGATATTGCCAACAACATCGCCGAAAAGTCTGGTTTGATCGTCTCTAGCGCGACCAATCGTGGCTTGGAAATCGGTGAAAATGGTGTCAATCGTTTGAAATCCCCAGCCTATCTTTATGTTTTCCATCAATTCTCGACCAGAGCGACCATCAAAAATGAAAAAACTGTGGTGACGGGAACCATCGAATGGTCTTTGTCGAATGCGGATTTATTCACCGCCAAAGATATGAAGAGCACCTCGAATCCAGGAATGTGGAAATATACCCCAAAATATTCCACCGAGGAGCAAAATGTCGTCTTTACCGGGACCGTAACCTATGGCGAAGCGAAGGCAACGGCGACCTTCAATGTCACTTTGGAACCAAAGGCTTAAATCGATAACCTAAACCCCATTGTTGAAAATGAGTCTCCTTTAGGAGGCTCTTTTTCATTTTTGTAAGCGTTTCACCGGGATTAATCTATTGATAAACAAAAAGGGTGCTATTAAAATTGATTTACCAAAGGAGAGTATTACTCAAAATGAAAAAAATTCTATTTACCGTTGCTGCGGCAGCTTTACTTGGTTTAGCGGCTTGCGGCGGCACAACTGAACCTTCTTCCGTTGTCCCTTCTGAAGAACCGATTTCGCAAGACAGTGCCACTCCTAGTGAGGACTCTACTTCCCACGAAACCCCTGTTTCTTCTGAAGAAGATTCTCCATACGAGAAGATCACCGTCGCCGAAATCATTGCCTGGTGCAATGAACAAGATCCGGCCGAGGATACCAAAGACACTGATACCGTCTTTGAAGTCACTGGTATCATCGAAGGACTTAAAGAAGGTGACAAATATGGCAATGGTTTCTTAACGGATGGCGACAGCACCATTGTTATCTATGGTTCTACCACCGACGAAACCGCGATCTCTGGCGATCCTGGCACCTATACCTTCAAAAATCCACAGAAAGGCGTCACCGGTATTGCCAATGGTGAAGAAGTCACCATGCACGTTCTCCGTGAAAATTACAAAGGAAAACCAGAAATCATGGGTGTCTATGTTGACCACAAAACCTCGACTAACACCTATGCAGCTACCGTAACCCCGTTTGAAAACGGCACTGCCGTTGTTGATAAGGAAGCCTACACCTATGGCGAAACGGTTACTGTCACCGTTACCCCAAGCGAAGGCTATCAAACCAAGGAAGTGGTTGTCACGAATCTTCAAGGCCAAGACTTTAAGGCAAAAGTCTCCGAGAGCGACATCAACGTCTATACCTTCCCTGCCGTTTCTAAGAATGTCATTACTGTCACATTAGAGGCCGCTGGCACCGTAAAAAATTACTACGAATTGGATAAATCTGATACTGGTTGGCCAACCGCTTATTCTGAAAAAAAAGCAGAACCAAAAACCTCTGTTGGTAGTGACTTCACCGTTGGTGGCGTCCAAATTCACGGCGTTAACGTTGCAGTCTATTCTGGTGGATCAATCCAAATCAACGGCAAAGACACTGAGAACCCTGGTCGTGTGAAAGGCTTCTTCGGCAACAAAGTCGCCCTCGAAAAGAAAATCACCTCCATCGTCGTCACCGCAACTAAAACGAAATATGCCCCAGGGGACCTTGTTATCACCTCTGGAACCAGTGCCATGACTTCGTTCTCTACTGCAGCCGCCATCGCCCCAACAAAAGATGAGGAAGGCGGATACACCTACACTTATACCCCAACTGGTGCTGATGATGTTTATTTCAACATCTCTCACAACAGCACCGATACTTACGCTGTTTATCTTGACAGTGTCATCATCAATTTCGCGGCCTAATTCCTCGTTTAGAAGATAAAGCCTAAGCCTCTAGCTCGTCTAGGGGCTTTTCTTTTTCCTTTAATCTAAGATTATTTCTTGCGCCTGCCTTTCTCTTGTAATAAGATAATCAAGCGCACTGGTCCCTTAGCTCAGTTGGTAGAGCAGCTGACTCTTAATCAGCGGGTCGCGGGTTCGAGTCCCTCAGGGATCACCAGAGCAAACAAAACACGAGTCCGACAAAGGGCTCGTTTTTCTTTTGTTGTTCACTTTTTCGGGATTTCAAGTTATAAATAGAATTAGCTATGGAAAATAAACAATCGATCTCTCGTCTAAGAAGGATCAGAGCCGTTTTGCTCAAAAAACAGAAAAAATATGTGACCCTGGATATGCTTTCGCGCTGGGTTGGACTCTATTCTGATGTCGTTGCCGATGAATTAGTCTATTTTGAACCAATGGTGAAGATGGACACCTCCATGAACATGATGGACATCCTACCGATGATTGAGGAATTCCTTTCCAAGGTGGATGAGAAAAATGCCGAAATCCGTGTGACGAAGCCAAAACGAGCACCCGTGAGGAAGAAAGAACTTTTAGAATATCCATCCATCGGCGATTTCATTTACCGAAAGATAGCAGGTCCAGGAGGGTTAGTCGCCCCATCAGC
The DNA here is from genome assembly GCA_902794835.1 of uncultured Erysipelotrichaceae bacterium. Classification (GTDB taxonomy): domain Bacteria; phylum Bacillota_I; class Bacilli_A; order RFN20; family CAG-826; genus UBA4951. The sequence continues at coordinate 2,259 of CADBIO010000037.1, read as the reverse complement.
CGAACTAAGCGACCATGACCTTCACGTGTTGGAACTTCTCGTGAAAAAAGAAGTGGCGGCGCGAAAGAAAAAGACAAAAACCAAGAACAAATAATCCCAAAAGCGGTGGCGACACCGCTTTTTGTACAAAATCGGTTTTTTGACGATATAATAAAACACTGTTTTTAACGAAAAGGATTTTAACTATGAAAAAACGATCCACCTTTGTTAAAGTCTTCGCCCTGACATTTGCTTTAGCTGTTGGCGGAGCCGTTTTCCATATGAGCGTCACTCACCACGCCACGGAAGAAGCCAAAGCTGCGGCTGATACTTATTATTCATCTATCAATTGGAATCAAACTGGGACGACGTTAAAGACCTCGTTACATAACCTGATTAAAACCCACACGACCATCTCCTACAATGAACTATACACTGCCTATAAGACCACCGATTTAAGAAGCGATGGAAAAATTTGGGACATGTATTCCGATAAGACCAACTACGACCCAGATAATGACCGTGCGGGATCCTATAAAGGCGAAGGCGATTGTTTTAATCGCGAACACACCATCCCTCAGTCTGTTTTCAGTGAAGCCTCGCCGATGAAAACTGACATTTTCCACGTCTATCCGACCGATGGTTATGTTAACAGTCAAAGAAGCAATCATCCTCATGCGAATGTAAAAACGCCCACCTACGCTTCCCATAACCATTTCGTTTTGGTTGGTTCGCCTGCCGATAGTGGCATCTCTGATTCTCCGGTTTGTGAGCCAAATGACGAATACAAAGGCGATTTTGCAAGAACTTATTTCTATTTCGTCACCTGTTATCAAGACAAAATGGGAAGCTCGACTTCATGGAAGAATTATGCCCCATTCAATTATTCGTCTGCGTTAGGCTTTGATTCGGATTATTTGAAAGTCTATCTGGATTGGGCAAAAAACGACCCTGTCTCAACGAAAGAGATCAACCGTAATGAAGCGGCTTATAAAGCTCAAGGAAACCGCAACCCATTCATCGATCACCCTGAAGCGATTGCGAAAATCTGGGACAACGGCAATGAGGGTTCCTATACCAGCGAATCTTCTGGTGAATCTAGTAGCTCTTCCTGGTCTTCCGATTCTTCCTCCGAATCATCTTCTTCCTCATCTTCTAGTACTTATACAGGTGAGTCTAAAACCATTTCTTATACGGATTTGTCCTCCTCCAGTTATCCAGAATCCGAGACAGCCTATACTTGCGATAGCGGAATTAAAATCATGGCATGTTATGCCGCTAATTTCTCTAACACCATCCAGATGAAAAATGGTAAAGGTTATCTATATAACACCTCGGATGATGGCATCATTTCTTCGATCGTCTTAAACGACGTCAGCAAAGGGACTCCAGTGGTAACTTTTGGCTCGAGTAGTAGTAATTGCAGTGTTACAGCGACCAACAATTCCTACACCTACACGCCAAAAGATGGCGGTGCTTATTCTTATTTCAAAGTGGCTTGTCAGTCAGGCAGTGCTCTAAATCTTGGCTCGATTACCGTCAATTATCGTTCAGGAGAACAAGAACAAGTCGCTGTCAGCGGTGTTTCTTTGAACAAAACAAAATTAACGCTTCATCCGACTCACACAGAACAGCTGCTTGCTACGGTTTCTCCGGTTGGAGCCACCAATAAATCCGTTACTTGGACTAGCAACAACGAATCCGTTGCCAGTGTTTCTGATAATGGTGTCGTGACTGCCAAAAAAGCTGGAAAAGCAACGATTACCGTTAAAACGGTCGATGGTGAATATAGTGCCTCTTGCGAGGTGACTGTCGTTGCCTTAGACCACATCAGTGTTTCTGGCAGCAGAACCGCGACCTTTGGTGGCAGCGCGACGGGCAATTATACCGTTATGGCAACCTACAGCGATGGCTCTACGGCCGATGTCACAAGTTCGGCGGTGGTCTCAGAATTCAATAACAAGATCCTCGGAAAACAAGATTGTGAAATCTCTTATGCCGAAGATGGCATCACCAAAAAGGCGACCATCTCCACCAAAGTGACCAATGTCGGCGCCGTTCAAGGGGAGGCGGGTTCTCAAAGCACGGCTACCATCACCGGAAAAACGGCATCAAGCGCAGCAACATTGACTTCTGATGATTCTTTGATCACCCCATCGACTCTTGGAGGATTTGGTCAGACCAATGAAGGTGATTTCGTCCAAATGGGGTCTGGCAAAAATAGTGGCAGCATTATTCTCTCTTTCTCGGAAGAAGCCAAAATCCAATCTGTCACGATGA
>CADBIO010000036.1 GCA_902794835.1 uncultured Erysipelotrichaceae bacterium | reverse complement strand
TAAGTGGAAAGATATTGCAAGAATTCATCGGACATGCCTTTGGTCTTGAGCCAAATCAAATCTTTTTCGTTGAAATGATAATTCAATAAGAATTTCGTCAATTTGGCCTGACCGCAGGAGATGGAATATCCGAGATTGTCTGGGTTTTCGCGGAAAAACATATCGAAGACCATGATTTTGTCTTTGTAGCCGTGGAGAAAGAGACAATTAGCCATGGTGAATTCATAGAAATCCGTCACCATCGCCGGATTGTCGTAATCTTCATCAGGAATGTAAGGTTCAGCGTAGATCTTGCTCATAATAACCCCTCCTTATTCGTGGGTGGCATAGAAGAAATCTTCGCCATCTTGATAGCCTTCAGGGACGAAGGCGCCTTTGCTTGGGGATTCGATTTTTAATTCGTTGGCCCCGCAAAGCGAGACGTCGTGAGCGATGTTTTTCAACATCCCCTTGTGGAAGAGGGTGCCATCAATCAGGATACAGCCATCCATGGCCGAGACCACTTGCATCCCCTCCCTAAGATTAGAATACCAAGAAACGGTCGTGTAGTCTTCTTTTCCGTCACTCAAAGTGACGATTTGGGCTTTTTCATCGAGGGGGTGTTCCTCGAGCTTTTTGATTCTTAAAACCCGATAGCCGGAGGATTTTGGCTCTTCTAAGGCTGGTAAGCCGGCATTCAGCAAGACAGGATTGATCGCCGAAAGCAATTTTTCGCTAGGGGCAAAAATGATGCCATGGGATTTAATCTTCACCGAGGAAGAAATCTCGAAAAGATTGATTCCTACGAGTTCTTCTCCGGAATAGATAGCCGTCACATTGCCGTTAGAAACGGTTTTGGTGACTTTCTTCTCGGGGTCGATCACCACGAAGAGGACGTCCCCGTTGGTTTCGTAATCATAGAATAAGCGGTACATAATTCGCCTCCTAATTCATTTTCTTTTTTGATAGATGATGCGATGAATCTCTTTTCCTAAGGAACGGAAATTCTTCTCATATTCGCTCATCGCGTCTTCTGTTTCATCGAAAAGGTAATTTTTCTCGTTGACGATCATCGTCAATTCTTCTAATGGGCTTTGCTCTAGCGTGAATTCATAAAGGATGTCGTTATCCGTTTTGATTTTCAAATAACCGCCTTGTGTTAGCAATTTCCCAAAATGGTTGAGTCTTTCTTTGGTGGTCAAACGCCGTTTTTCGTGGCGTTTTTTCGGCCATGGATCAGAGAAATTCAAATAAATCACAGAGAAAGAGAATCCTTCGAAGGATTCGAATAAAGCATCGATGTCTCCATGAATCACACGGATGTTCTCGAGGTTAGATTCCACTACTTTTTTGGCCAAGATGCCGCAGACTGAGACATCGCGTTCCATTGCCAAAAAATGAGTGTCTGGATTCTTTTTGGCCATTCCTAGGATGAAATCGCCTTTTCCTGATCCGACTTCCAAAGCCAAGTGATCCGTCTGGAAATAAGGGTCTTCCAAAGACCATTCTTGCAAGACGATATCATTATGTTCTTTGAGAAAGGGCTCAGCCCATTTCTTGTAACGTCCCCTCACTTGACTTTCCCTAACATGTAGATCGCACGGGCATAAATGGCGATGTCTTGGATAAAATCTTTGACGATCATATGCTCGTTGGGCGAATGCATTCCGCCTGGACGGGAATCCCATTCAGCCCCGAAAGCAACGGTATTTGGGGCTTCTTTGGCGTAAGTCCCTCCTCCGATGGCAAGAGGCTTATCAAAGAATCTCATCGTCTCTCTCTTATAGGCTTTCATCAAGGTTGAGACCAATGGGGATTTCTTATCATAAAGGAGATATGGGGCGACGGATTCTGAAATAAAATCCATGCCAACGTAAGAAGAAAGGTTCTTTAGGGATTCTTCTGGTTTGGCTTCCTCACCATAACGGAAATCCACGCTTAAAGTGAGTTTCTGGTCGCCATATTTGATTAAACCAAAATTGTAGGTTGAATCGCCGAGTTCCTTCGAATGGCTGTAGCCTTGGAAGGTTTTGCCGTTGTTATCGAAAATCGTGGCGAGTTTGCTTAAGAATTCATTTTTGTAATATCTTCCGATGGTCTCAAAAGCCACTTTGGCGGCAGAGAGTCCGAGCTCTGGGGTCGATCCGTGGGCGGTTTTGCCAGCAAAGCGGACCAACAAGAGCTCTTTGGAAGAATTGATATCGCAATCGATTTTATTTTCTTTGAGATATTTGGCGAATTTCTCATCCGGTTTTAAGGAAACTAAGATAGAATCGCAGACGGCATTGGAAACGACGCCACCATCCATAGCGATGATAGGGTCAAGTCCGATGGTTTTCGTTAATTTTCCATGGGTGATCCCTTTTTCAGCATAGATCAAAGGCCAGTTGGCGTCTGGGGTAATTCCAAAACGAGGCGTTTCGCCATGCCCTTTTTCAAAATAATATTTCAGACAGCTCGAGAACGATCTTCACACGATACCCTTTGATAAGGCCGTTGTCTTTTAAAAGTTTGACGGCAAATAAAGAAGCGGTTAATGGTCCTTTATCATCCAAAGCGCCGCGTCCGATGATTTTGTCTTCTTTAAGGGTGGCGCTGAAAGGGGGCACTTCCCAAGTCCCAGAAACCGGGACAACGTCGGAATGGCCATAAATCCCAATTAATGGGCTTCCTTCTTCCCCTACTTCCAATTCTACGGCATGGCCGTCGACGTGACGGACTTTGAAGCCGACGGACTTTGAAGCCGAAATCCTCGCCGAGTTTGGCAAAATAATCCAAGGCTTTTTTGACCCCGGCCCCATAAGGTTTCCCTGGGCCGATGCTAGATTCATCATAAACGGAATTGATGCGGACGAATTTTTGAAGGGCGAGAACGGCATCTTTCTCGTATCCCTTCGCTAATTTTTTGAAATTTGGCATGTTTTCTCCTTAATCACTGCGCTTGCTCGCTTTGGCAAGTGCTTTGCCAATGGCTGGGGTCAAAATCGCTCCTAATATAGCTTCGCCTAGCGCTCCTAATGCGATGACCGCCAAGAAAGTATATGACGCCCCTTCCACCACGGAATCAGGCGAGGTGAACAACGCCACCATCGTGTCGCGGAAAAATAGGAATAAAGCGGCAAATACAAGAACCGTGTGAGTGACGGTGAGCGCAAAAGAAAAACCGGCAACCACGAATGGGTTCGCATATAGTTTAGAATTTTTACGAAGTAAATCAAAGACTAAGCCGGCAAGGAAGCCAAAAATTCCTCGCGGAAGCACGGAAATCCAAGGATAGGCAAAGAAAGCGTTAAGCCCTGTGCCGGAGCTAATGGCCTGAATCCAAGAGGTGAAACCGAAGGCTAGGCCATAAAGAAGGCCGCCTTTCCAGCCTTTGCGGTAAGCCCCGATCAAAACGGGCAGATGAATCAAGGAAAAAGAGATCCCCGGGACGAGCGATAGATATCCCGCTTGAGGGACGAATCCCATCACCACGATCAAAGCCAAAATCAAAGCGTGGAAGGTAATATCTTGCACGCGGTGCTCCCCTTTAGGGGTTTCTTTTCGCAATTCAAGGAACAAGAGGATGGCCCAAGAAACAAGCAAGAGCCAAAAGCAAATCATTTCAAAACTCATTTTCTATTCTTCTTTTCTATTTCTCTTAAGCCGATGTGGAGTAAATCTTTCACATAGGAAAATTCTGGCAAATCATCTTTGACGTAGATGGCATTGCCGCCGGTAAGGATCTTTTGCAAAGGGTGTCCGGCTTCTTTCTCGAAAGCCTGGGCAAATCCCTTGATGGCATAAAGGTTGGTATAAAGGACGCCGGAATTCATCGAATCGTTGGTGTTTTTGCCAATGACATGGTCAGGTTTAAGTAAGGAAATCTCTGGCAAGGCGGCTGTGTCTTTGTTCAAAGTGGAAGCCCCCATCGCCAGCCCTGGGGCGATCGCACAACCGGCAAAGGCCCCTTCTCCGTCGACGTAAAGGAATTTATTCGCCGTTCCCAAGTCGACGATGAAAAGATCGTTTCCGAATAAAGTCTTGGCTCCGACGGCATCGCAGACTAAATCTGCCCCCACTTCCGCAGGGTTGTCAGTTTTGATAGGAAGCCCGGTTTTTAATTTCGGACCGACGATTTTCGCTTTGAGATGGAAGAGATCGTTGACGATTCTTCTAAAGAGGGTGCCAACCGAAGGAACGACGCTCGAAATGACCGCGCGATCGACCTTTTTGGCATCGACGTTTTTGCTTTTGAGGAAAATTTCCACCACGCTTCGGTATTCATCCTCACTCCGAAGGGGTTTGGTGTTTGCTTTGTAGGCGACAGTCAATTCTTCTTCGTCCCACAAAGCGAAATTGATCAGGGTATTCCCGATATCAATAGTTAGTAGCATTTGGTCTGCCTCCCGCTCTGGTCTGAATCTCTTATCCAGTACCAGGCGAGGCAATTATATTCTTTTCTTAAGAAAAGGGCTAGGAATGGATTTAGATTCCTAGCAATTTCTTTTTCTTTCGTTCGTATTCGCTTTTGGTGATGAGCTTCTTCTCGTAAAGCTCTTTCCAGCCAAGAAGCTGATTTTCGACGCTTTCATTCCCCGCCACATCGCCAACTTCTTTTTTCTCAAGAAGATCGGCAAGGTATTCGATTCTTTCGTTACAGTCAAGGGAAACGTTCTCCCACTCCCGTTTGGCATTGAAGACGGAAAGAAGGCGAAAAACGCCTACAATGACGAAGACAATTGCCACTGGGAATAAAATGATGCCGATGATTAAAAGAATCAAGGCCAGTGTCTCGTTGGAGGAATTTAATCCCATCATCCCAAAAATCAACTGCTGCGCCAAATAGAAAAGAGAGGCGAAGACAAAGCACCATACCGCTGGGGTGAATTTAGTCGAAAGTTGCTGCTGATAAGCGTTCGTGCGGCGCTGTTCTTGCGCTTCAATCTCCGTTTGGATTTGGCTTGGGTTTAGGGAAAGATAGCGTTTCCGAAAATCTTCTCTTTCCTCCCCTTTTTCTCTCCGACGTCTCAATTCTTTTCGGAGAAGCTTGAGTTTCTGTTGATCGGTGACGTCTTCAGAATGGCGGATTTGAAGAATTTCTTCGCGAAGATGCGTTAAGCTCCAGCTTTTGATTTCCTCAGAAAAGGCTTCTTCGTTGCGGACGGCGGTTGGATCGAACCGATAATTGAGCTCGTCACGCAATAATTTCACGCGCTTTTGGTCTTCGGGGTTCTTCGATTGGCGAAGATCGAGAATTTCTTTCTGAAGCTCTTGGATGCTATATTCGGCCAAATCTTTCTCTTTCATATGGCTTAAGTATAAAGAAAAGGCGTAAGAAAAGCCACGGAATCGCTAGAAAACCGTGGCTTAGCTTCTCATCAGGCAACAACGAGATTCAAAATTCGGCCTGGGACATAAATGATTTTCCGGATTTGATGTCCTTCCAGCCATTTTTGAATTTTCTCCGAGGACATGGCCACAGACAGGGCTTCTTCTTGGGTGGCGTCTTTGGAAAGAAGAATGGTATCTCTTACTTTTCCATTGATCGAAACCCCGATATGAATTTCGTTGATCACTAATTTGCTTTCGTCGTAAGTTGGCCAAGGTTCATAGGCCAAAGTCTTTGAATGGCCAAGTTTGGACCACATCTCCTCACCGACAAAAGGACAGATGCAGGAGAACATCTTCACGAAGTTTTCCAAATAAGGGCGATAAAGGGTTTTTGCTTTATAACAGTCGTTGATAAAGACCATCATCTGGGCGATTGCCGTATTGAAAGAAAGATCTTGGAAGTCGTTGGTCACTTTCTTGACCAGGAAGTGGTAAGAATAATCCAATTCCCCGGAATTCGAATCGCTGATTCTGGCGGCAAAATCTGGCTCATCCACCAAACGGAAGACCCGTTCGATGAAACGAGTGGAGCCATCTAAGGCTGTCGTTGACCATGGCTTGGCTTCAGAAAGAGGGCCGGCGAACATTTCAAAAAGGCGGAGAGAATCGGCTCCATTTGAGGCAATGATGTCATCAGGGTTGATGACGTTGCCTCTGGATTTAGACATTTTCTCGCCATTGGAGCCAAGAATCATCCCTTGATGGTAGAGTTTCTGGAATGGCTCTTTGGTTTTCACGACGCCGATATCATAAAGGAATTTATGCCAGAATCTCGCATAAAGAAGGTGCAAGACGGCGTGTTCTTGACCGCCGATATATAGATCGACAGGAAGCCAGTGCTCTAATAATTCCGGGTCGCCGATCGCAGTTTCATTCTGCGGATCGATGTAACGGAGATAGTACCAGGAAGAGCCTGCCCATTGGGGCATCGTATTGGTCTCACGGATGGCTTTTTGTCCTTCGAAGGTGGTATTGAGCCAGGAAGAAGGAGCTTTGGATAATGGCGGTTTGCCATCTTTGGTTGGCTGATAGTCATCTAATTCTGGCAAAACGAGGGGCAATTCTTCTTCTGGAAGGGCATGTTCCTTCCCGTCTTCCGTCTGAAGAGTCGGGATTGGCTCCCCCCAATAACGTTGACGGGAGAAAATCCAGTCGCGGAGTTTATAATTGACCACTTCTTTCCCTGCCCCGATTTCTTCCAGTTTGGAGGTGATGGCTTTTTTCGCATCAGCAATATTGAGACCATCGGCAAAAGAAGAATTGATGTGCGGGCCATCTCCTTCGAAGGCTTCTTTGGACAAATCACCGCCCTCGAGGACTTGGATCATCGGAAGACCATATTTTTTAGCAAAAGAATAGTCTCTCGAATCATGGCTTGGGACGGCCATCACCGCTCCCGTGCCATAACTTCCCAAAACATAATCGGCGACAAAAAGAGGGATTTCTCTGCCATTGATTGGGTTAACGGCATTGACGCCAAGATAGACCCCGCTTTTGTCTTTCTCCAAAGAGGTGCGGAGCAAATCCGATTTATGGGCGGCCGCCTCAAGATAGGCTTCCACTTCTTCTTTTTGAGCGTCAGAGACCAGTTTTTTGACCAAGGGATGCTCTGGGGCCAAACAACAATAGGTGCAGCCAAAAAGAGTATCGACCCGGGTGGTGAAGACTTTGAAGGATTCGTTGGAATCTTTGATCGGGAAAGTGATTTCCACGCCAGAGGATTTCCCAATCCAGTTGCGTTGCATTTCCAAGGTGGATTTTGGCCAATCGAGGCCTTCGAGGTCTTTTTCCAGACGATCGGCGTATTTGGTGATTTTCAACACCCATTGTCTCATTGGCATGCGGATGACCGGATATCCCCCTCGCTCCGACTTGCCATCGATGACTTCTTCGTTGGCTAAAACGGTGCCAAGCTCAGGGCAATAATTGACGGGGATGTTATCCACATAGGCCAAATCATGTTCGAACATTTTGGCGAAAATCCACTGAGTCCATTTGTAATAAGAGGGATCAATGGTCGCGATTTCCTTGGACCAGTCATAAGAAAAGCCCAGGGATTGGATCTGGTTTTTGAAATTGGCGATGTTTTTGCGGGTAAAGCCCTCAGGATGTTGATTCATCTTGATGGCGAATTGTTCGGCTGGCAAGCCGAAAGCATCCCATCCCATCGGATGAAGAACGTTATATCCTTGCATCCGTTTCATACGAGCTAGAATGTCAGTGGCCGTATAGCCTTCGGGGTGACCAACATGCAATCCTTGCCCCGAAGGATAAGGGAACATGTCAAGAATGTAATATTTCGGCTTGGAGAAATCGTGGGTGTCGCAATAGAAGACATTGTTGTCTTCCCAATATTTGCGCCACTTCACTTCTATCGCTTTGTGGTCATAACTCATCGAAAAATCCTCACTTCGCGAGCTCAAGATAGAGGGCGCGATATTCTTTTGCGCTGCGTTTCCAGGAATTATCCTTCTTCAGCGCATTGACTACGATTTTATCGTATTCTGAGGAATTTAGGTATAGTTCTTTTGCCCTTCCCATGCCATAAGAAAGGCCATTGACGTCATAATTGTTGAATCCGATGCCATCGGCTTTCTTGTCATTCTCGTCCAGCCATCCTTCGACCGTATCTTTCAATCCGCCAGTGTAACGGACGATCGGGAGACAGCCGTAACGTTGGGAAATCATCTGGGAAATCCCGCATGGCTCAAAGAGGGAAGGCATCAGGAAGAAGTCACATCCGGCATAGATTTTATGGGAAAGCTCATTGTGATACCCAATATAGATGCCACAACGGTTCGGGAATTCATCTCTCAATGCCTGAACACGGCCTTCTAATTCATATTCGCCAGAACCCAGGATGATCAAAGAGCAATCGTTATAATCATTAAGGAAATTTCTGGCGGCAGAAATCACCAAATCGATGCCTTTTTGCCAGGAAAGTCGCGAAACTAAGCCAAAGAGAGGGCCTTTTCCTTTTTCAATGCCGAATGTTTTAAGGAGATCTTTTTGGCAGATCGCTTTCCCTTCTTTCCAATCTTTGACGTCATAGTTGGCTTTGATGAAAGGGTCGGTTTTTGGGTTCCATTCTTTGTAATCAATGCCGTTGACGATGCCTTGGAAATCGTATTTCCGAAGCTCCAAGACTCCGTTCAAACGTTGATCGGAATAAGGGTCAAGCAATTCGTTACGATGGGTCGGGGAGACGGTCGTGATCTTGTCGGCATAAACGATGCCTGCCTTTAAGGTCGATACCATGTTGTCGAAACGGACTTGCCCCGAATCATATAAATCGTCGGAAAGACCCCAGAAATCGTTAAGGAAATAACGGTCCACCATCCCTTTGAAAGCAGGGTTATGGATCGTCAAAATGGTCTTCATCTTGTCATAGAAGGGGTCATAACAGTATTTTTCTTTCAGAAGCGTCGGGACCATGCCGACTTGCCAATCGTGGACATGGATGATGTCCGCCGGGAATTCGATTCTCTTTAGCAAATCGAGACAGGCAAGGGAGAAGAAAGCAAAACGTTCGCAATCATCATGATAGCCATAGAGATTGCTCCGGCCATAATAGTAAGGGTTGCCAATCAGGTAATAAGTGACGCCTTCGATTTTCGTGCAATAAAGGTCTGCCTCTTGGTTCCGCCACGACATATGAACGGTCATTTTTCCAAGATTTTTGAGATGATGGCCCTTAATTTTCGCCGAAGCGTAATATGGGGTGACGATGATGACCTCATCTTCGCTTTTGGTTAATTCTTTGCTCAAAGCGTAGACGACGTCGGCGAGGCCTCCGGTCTTAGAAATCGGAAGGGCCTCAGAAGCGAACATTGCAATCTTCATACGGATGCCCCCTGATCAACATAGATCGGGACGTCTGGATCGCCTTCGATCTTATGTTTTTGCGCAATTTTTGCGTGTTTATCGACAACGACGTCAGAAAGGACGACGTTCTCACCGATTTTGGAGCCGCGGAAAACGATACAGCGGTTGAGTTTTGCTCCTTTTTCGACCGTCACGCCGCGGCAAAGGATGGAATTCTTGATGTCTCCATCGACGATACAGCCATTGGCGATGAAGGAATTGGAGATTTTGGCGTTTGGCCCATATAAAGCCGGCTTCGAATTGTGGGTCAAGGTGAAAATCGGCCAATCTTTTTTGAAAAGGGTATTCGCCACTTCTGGCTTGAAAAGTTCGAAGGAATATTCCATGTATTTTTCCAAAGAGTTGAAGCAACGGGCATATCCTTTGTATTCATAGGCATGAACTTTAAGGCGTTTGCTCTTGACGAAATAGACGATGAAATCGGCGATTCCTAAAGAAAGGTCGTGTCTTTGGCTCTCTTTGACGATTTCTAGCAAAGCTTTGCGGTCGATGATCCAAGTGGCAAGACTTACGCAGATCTCTTTTTCGGAGCCGTCATTTTTTGAAGCGTCAGTCACATAGCCATCTTGGTCGATGGTTAAGCGGCATTGGCCAACGAAATCGCGGTCTCCGTCTTTGATCCTCTTATAGACAATCGTGATTCCCTCCCCCCGTTCACGATGTTCTTTGACAATCGGGTTGAAATCAATGGGGGCAATGATATGTGGGGATTGGAAGACCAGTGTCGAAGCGCTGGAGTCATATAGCAGGTAGTCGTTTTCTTTTAAATTCGCCAAATCTGTGTTGTAAGGTGGGTTAATTAATCCTTTCTCATTGGTCAAAAGGGTGATTTTGTCGGTCTTGGTATTATTGACCCAAGAAGACATATTGCCCATGTGTTTGAGGATCGAACGTTGATGATCTTTGACTAAAACGCCGACATTGTCGATCCCAGAATTGGTGAAATTAGAAAGCGCCACGTCCATAAAGGCGTATCTTCCTAAGAAAGAAGTCGATGCCAACGGGCGTTCTTCTGTCAAAACGCCAAGTCTGGCGCATTCGTGGCAATTCAATAATGCAATCACGTCTTTCATAATCTAGCTGCCTTTCTGTTGACGACGAGCTCGATATCGTCGTGTTCTAAATTCACTTCCGCGTTTTCTTCAATCAACGTATTTGGGCCGATGATGGCGTTCTCTACTTTCGCGCCTTTACGGATCACCGCGCCTGGCATCAAAACGTCATTGATGCAGACGGCTCCTTCTTCAACCACCACGTCATCGGAGACGACGCAATGGTTGACTTTCCCGAAAATCTGGGCTCCTTGGTTGATCAAGGAATCTTTCACTTCTGCTTTTGGGCCGATGAATTGCGGCGTGGAATGCATATCTTCGGAAAGGATTTTGTTCGGGCCGAAAATCGAATAGATGTCTAAACCGTTTGCCCCGTTTTTAAGCAAATCCATGTTGGCTTGGTGGAGAGAAGAGACGGTGCCAACATCCTTCCAATATCCATGGTAGGTGTAAGCCACCATCTTCCGGTGGTCTTTCATCATATTCGGGATGATATTTTTCCCGAAATCATGATCGGAATCCGTTTTCGCGTCTGCGATAAGATAATCACGAAGGATTTTGTAATTGAAGATATAGATGCCCATCGAAGCCAAATTGGAGATCGGTTTCTTCGGCTTTTCCTGGAATTGGACGATATTGTCTTTCTTGTCTGTCACCAAAATGCCAAAGCGAGATGCTTCTTCCCAAGGGACGGGGAAGACGGAAATGGTGCAATCTGCCTTGGAATCGATGTGTTTCTTTAGCATTTCATTGTAGGTGCAAGAGTAGATGTGATCTCCGGAAAGAATAAGAACATAATCCGGGTCCATGCGTTCTAGCCAGTCCAAATTTTCATAGATGGCATCGGCCGTCCCTCGATACCAAGAAGAGCCTTCTTCGGTTTGTTTCGGTGAGAGAACGACGGCGCTCGAACGGACGCCGTTTAAGCCCCACTTCTCCCCGTTTCCGACATATTGATTCAATTCGCTCGACTCGTATTGGGTGAGCACCCCGACATCACGGATTCCCGAGTTGGCGCAATTGCTTAAAGGGAAATCGATGATTCGGTATTTGCCGCCATAAGAAACTGCAGGCTTCGCCACTTTTGCGGTCAACGCCTTCAAACGCGTTCCTTTCCCGCCTGCAAGAATCATGGCCACCATTTTATTGGACATGTTTTGCCTCCTTGTGCAAATATGGATGAGATCATCTTTAGTTTAACACAACGAAGAGATTTCTATGAGGTTTAGACAAAAAATATTTATATTTTTGTGGTTTGAAGCGATGCGTTTGAGAAAAAAGACGGGGTTTTAGAAAAAAGTTTCCCCTTTTTTTCGTTTATCGTTGCGTTACCCCTTTGGGGATGATATATTCTTCTTTGCGATTTTTACGCATTTAGAGGTGATAATTATGTCAAGAAAATGCCCAGTTTCCGGAAAAGGCCCAATGAGCGGCAATAACCGTTCCCACTCCGTCCGCGCAACCCGTCGTAGATGGAATGTTAACCTCCAAACCTATAAAGTTAACATCAATGGACAGATGGTCGAAGTCAAAATGAGCGCTCGCGCTTATCGTAGCTTGAATAAATCCGTCAAGGCTGCCGAAAAGAAAGCTGCCTAATTAGCCTCTTATCATTCAGGATAAAAAACGAACCCGCGTGGTTCGTTTTTTCTTATTTCATGACGGAAAAGCCAACGACAATCCAGAGAAAGGAAAGAATCTGATGGAAATAAAGAAGCCATTCGCTAAAGGCGAGGACGAAATATTTCGGGCGCTCTAATTTAACGGTTCCGTCTTTTTGTGTCGTTGGGACCATCTGGGCATAATTTTTGAGTTTCGGATTAAGCAAAGGCAACAACGAGAGGAGAGCAAAAAGGAAAGCGACGATGGCAAAAACATCATCTAGGACTTTCGCTTCGGTGGAAGCATTGGCAATCGATAAGAAGATGGTGCCGGTAGCAGCATTACGAATGGCCAATAGGGCGCTATAAAGGAAAAACAAGGAAACATGTTGTCTTTCGTATTTCAAAGGGATGAAAGTCAAGGCGAACAAAGAGACATTTAACAGCCCTTCCATGATCGTTAACATGATGATGTATGTCGGCTGGGTCAAAAAGGATTCTTTGACGCTGGAATATAAATAAATAGGATATAAAAATGAAGCGGATGCACTGATGGCTTGAGTGACTCTCGGAATGAGATATAGGCCCCTTGAATCATGGAAAAGCTCATAAGGGAAATATTGCCTGAAACGATAAGGCTCGCCGGCTTTTTTGTGGATGAGCAAGCCAAAAACAAGGGTCAAAATAAAAAACAGAACGGCATTTCCGGCAATGAGAATCGGAAAAGCGTATCGATTCATCGAAGCATCTCCTTGAGACGTTCTTCCATATCCGGATGGCCGAAAAGATAGGAACCGGCAACCAACGCTTCAGCGCCATGGGCAAGAGACAATTTCGCCGTCTCCTGATTGATCCCTCCATCGATTTCGATGATCGGTCTGTTGGGCAAAGGAGCTAGCAAAGCGGTGATTTCATCCAACCGATTGAGGGATTCAGGGATGAATTTCTGCCCCCCTTTCCCTGGCTCAACGGACATTAAAAGAATCAAATCCACTTCTTCAAGGAAATCTTTCAAAACAGATACCGGGGTGGCCGGCTTGATCGAAAGTCCTGCCCTTGCGCCTGCTTGGTGGATGCGGCGAATGGTTTCGTGCACGTCTTCTTTCTTTTGGCAAGCCTCATAATGGAATGTGACATTATCCGCGCCTGCCAAGGCGTATTTTTCAGCGTCATGAAGAGGGTCGGCAATCATGATATGGACGTCGTTGAGAAGATGATGCTGATCATGAATTTTTTGAAGCACGTCTAACGAAAAAGAGGTGGCTGGCACAAAAATGCCATCCATGATGTCAATATGAAGATATTTCGCCCCAAAACGTTCCGCTTTCTTAATTTCTTCTAAAAGAGCGGATTTGTCGGCCGCCAAAATCGACGGGGCGACGATTGGATAGGAAAAAGAACGGAGATCTTTCATATCATTTGAATCCAAAAAGGCGGGAAATCCAAGAACGTTTCTCTTTGAAATTACGTTCATCGGAATAAATTTGCTCGATGGCCTGATGCATCAAAAGAGAGGAGGCATATCGCTCTTCTGGACGTTTGCGGCAGGCCTTGATGATGATTTTGTCGAGGGCTTGAGGGATGGAGCTAAGGATCTTCGATGGCTCCGGGAATCTGGTTTTTATTTGTTTAAGGGCAATTTCTTCGGCCGTTGCCCCATCGAAAGGAATGGTGCCAGTCAAGAGTTCAAAGAAAACGATGCCCATCGAATAAATGTCAGAAGCCACGCAGGCATCTTTGCCCATCAATACTTCTGGGGCACAGTAATAAACGGTTCCGCTGACCGCTTTTTCATCGCTGCTTGATTCTTCTTTGCGACTGGCGATGCCAAAGTCCGTGATTTTAATCGAGCCGTCGGCCAAATAAAAGAGATTGTCTGGCTTAATATCGCGATGGATGATGCCGTGGTTATGGATATAAGAGATCCCAGAAGTCAATTGGAGCATGACTTCACAAGCCTCGGCTGGCGATAAATTATGGCCAGAGGCGACATTGAGTTTGTCTCGAAGGGTTCTTCCTTCCACGTATTCATTGACCATGTAAGGACGGCCATCCACCACGCCTTGGCCCTCCATTTTGACGACATTGGGGTTGTTTAGGGAAGAAGCAATCATGCATTCATGGTTAAAACGCTCAACGTTTTTAGGGTCTTTCATCATATCTTCACGCATGACTTTCAGGGCCACGATATGACGAAGGACGATGTCATAAGCTTCGTAAACGTCGGCCATGCCGCCATGGGCAATCCGGCCAGTGACGCGATAGCGTTCGTCGATTTTCTCACCGATTTCAATCATTGATGCACTCCCATAAAGCGATGCCGATATTGTCTGATCCGCCGGCGTGATTGGCGGTGGCGATCAATGACATGATTTTCTGATCGCTTCTTTCGTCGCTCGAAATGATATTGGCAATCTCTTTTGAATCTAAATTGTTATAAAGCCCGTCTGAACAAAGTAAAACGGTTTCTCCGTGATAATCGCGGAATTTGACGGAAAGGGACAAAGAGTTGAAAACGCCAAGGGCGTTGGTCAAAACATGACGGTCTGGGTGAGATTGGGCGGCTTCTTTGGTGATTTTCCCTGTCCTGACGAGATAATCCACATAAGTTTGGTCTTCCGTAAGCTGCTCCAATGTCCCTTTTCTTAGAAGATAGGCTCGAGAATCGCCGATATTGGCGATCATCATCCTTTCGCCGCTAATAAGAACGACGACGGCCGTCGATCCCATGCCGGCTTTATGAGGGTCTTTTTCGGAGGCTTTGAGATGATCGGAGACATTATAAATCTTTTTGTTGATGGCCTTGAAAACCCTTGTGATCCAGGCTTTATCGAAATAAGTCCCCTTGTGTTTTTTCTTTTTCTTGAAAGCCGTGCTGAGGGTATCAATGGCCGTTTTCGATGCCACGTCCCCTTTATTGGCCCCTCCCATTCCATCACAGACGGCGAGGAAAACTTCATTATAAGAGTTCATTAAAACAACGGCTTGGTCTTCGTTGGATTTACGAACGCGACCAATGTCGGTTTTGTAAGCATAAGTCCCGTGGTAATTTTTTTCTCCACTCATTTCTTTTCCCCTTTCATCACTTTTGCACGGAGTTGCCCGCAGGCGGCGTCGATACCAGTTCCCCATTCTTTGCGGATGGTGCAATTGACGCCATGGGAATTGAGGTATTCAGAAAAGCGTTTCGTTGAAATGTTTTCGCTTCTCTCATACGGTTTTTCTTTGACGGGGTTCATCGGAATCAAGTTCACATAGCAGAAGACACCTTGAAGCAATTCCACCAATTCTTTGGCGTCGCTTAGACGGTCGTTGATGCCTTTGATCATGATATATTCGAACGTCACGCGACGAGAAGACTTTTCCACGTATTCCTTTACGGCCGGAATTAATTTCTCCAAAGGATAGGCTTTGTTGATTGGCATCAACGCAGAACGGATTTTGTTATTCGGGGCATGGAGGGAAATGGCCAAATTGACTTGAATCCCTTCAGAGGCGTAACGCTGAATGCCAGGGACTACCCCACAGGTGGAGACGGTGATATGCCTTGCTCCGATCCCTAGGCCTTTCGCCTCATTCATGATATGGATGAAAGAAGAGACGTTATCGTAATTGTCAAAAGGCTCGCCAGTCCCCATCACAACAATATGGGAGACATTCTCCCCCACTTCTTGGAGAATTTGATTCATGCGAATGACTTCGCCTGTGATTTCCGCAGCCGTTAGGTTACGTTCCTTTTTCAAGATGCCAGAGGCACAAAAATCACATCCCATCGCGCATCCGACTTGGCTGGAAACACAAATGGCATTGCCATAATCGTAACGCATAAGGACCGTTTCTACTTTCGCCCCATCTTCCATTTCCAGCAAAAGTTTGATGGTCCCATCTTCTGCCACTTGTTCGGTATGGATGGTAGGAAGGTCAAGGCAATATTCTTGTTTTAAGGTCTCCCGAAAAGATTTGGAAATATCCGTCATTTGCTCGAAGTCATAGACTTTCTTGACGTAAATCCAGCTGTAGAGTTGTGTGGCGCGGAATTTCTTCTCG
>CADBIO010000035.1 GCA_902794835.1 uncultured Erysipelotrichaceae bacterium | reverse complement strand
GTCACAACGAAGCGGACAAAGAAAGAGAGATGCGCCGCCAGGAAAGAATGAAGGTTCTCGCTGCCAGTGTTGATCACAAATCTGAACCAGCGAAAGAGGAACAAACCTCCCCGGCTGTCGAAGTCAACGCTACGGAAGTGAAAGAAGAACCGAAGGAAGACATCTCTTCCGAAACACCATCAAGCGAAGAAACAAAGTAATCCGTTTGAATTCATTGAGCCTCTACAATCTGTAGAGGCTTTTTCTTTTCCCCGTTCCGAAGACATTTTTTGAAAGCGTTTTTAACGTGATTTTTTCTCCATCCGCGATATAAAGAAAGTATGAGTACCGCCGATTTGGCCGCTGCCATCTTATTGGTGTTAGGAGGGTTGGGTTCCTTTTTGATCGGCTTGAAATTATTGCAAGATTCCACGGAGAAATTGGCGACTGGAGGGCTTCGAAAGCTTTTTGCTAAGACCTCGAAAAACCCCTTCGTCGGAGTGGGGATTGGCACCCTTGCTACGGCGGTGATGCAATCGAGTGGGGCAACCACGGTCATGGTTGTTGGTTTTGTCAACGCCGGTGTCATGAGTCTCTCCCAAGCCACCGCCTACATTATGGGGGCGAATATTGGCACGACGATTACCGCCCAAATTGTCGCCTTGGGGGATTTTTCGTTCTCCGAAATCGTCATCGCCTTGACTTTAATTGGTATTTTGGCCTTCATGTTTTTCGGCAAAAAGAGCGAAAGGGTGGGGGACGTGGGCTTGTTAATCTCTGGTTTGGGTCTCCTTTTCCTAGGCCTCGCGGTGATGAAGGACAATATGCAGTCGATTCTTGAATCCCATGAGCAAATCAACGCCTTCATCGCCAATTTGAGTCATCCATTCCTCTTGTTTTTGCTTGGCATTCTCGCCACCGTGCTTTTCCAATCTTCCTCAGCGATTACTTCCATCGTCATTGCCATTGCCATGGCTGGCGGTGTTTTCGGCGGTGGAGGAAATGCCGTGTTTTATTTGATTTTGGGCACCAATATCGGCTCTACTTCAACGACGCTGATCTCTTCCATCGGAAGCAGCACCAACGGCAAACGCGCAGCCTTTATCCATTTCCTCTTTAATCTATTTGGATCCGTGATTTTCTTTGTTTTCCTGCTCTGTTTCCCTTCTTTTAATGATTTGACTTTCGCTTCCCTTTTCCCCCATTCCCCACAATGGCAAATCGCGATGTTCCACACCTTCTTTAATGTCGTTAACACGATTCTTTTCCTGCCGTGCATTAAGCTTTTCGTTAAACTTTCGGAATTTGTCGTTCGCGAAAAGAAGAAAATGACAAAAACAAACAATGAACTGATCGATGAACGCTTTTTGTCCACGCCCGCGATCGCCTTTTCAGAATCGATCCGCTTCTATCATCTCATCGCGGAAAAAGCCATGCACAACCTTAACGATTCAATTGCCGCTTTCGTGAAAAAAGACATCAACGCCTCCTCCCGAATTAAGAAAGAAGAAGGAGAGATCCTCCTCATGAGCAGAAACCTCACCGCCTTTAACGTCAAACTGATTTCTTCGGAAGTTTCAGAACAAGTCAAGCGAAGAGTCAGCAATATGGCTTTAGATCTGGCCGATATCGTCCGCCTCAGCGAAGTCGCAGACAACCTGGTCAAATACACCGCAGCAGCGGTGGAGGAAGGATTAGAATTTTCGCCATCCGTCGAATTAGAAATTGACGTGATGAAGCGTTTATTGAACGAACAATACGCCAACGCAAAAGAACTGGTCGAAAAGCCAAACCTTCCTCTATTGCGATTATCGCGGCAAAAAGAAAATGAAATTGATTTACAACGTACCCTCATGGTCGAGGAACACATGAAGCGTCTTTCCTCTGGGCAATGCTCTCCTAGCAATTCGAATATCTATTTGAATTTAGTGAGTAATCTAGAACGCTGCGGCGACCATTTTAATTTCATTTGCGAACGCGCTTGTCAGCAAATCACAGACTCGATCTCTTCGCACGTTTAAAGAAAAAAACGTCCGTTTTGCAGACGTTTTTAGGATTTTTGACGGTTTATTTTACGGTTCCGAAGATGCGGTCTCCGGCATCCCCGAGCCCAGGACAGATATAAGCGTTTTCGTTAAGTTCGCGATCCAATGCCCCAATGGTCAACGGGACATCCGGATAGGCTTTGACGAAGGCTTCAACCCCTTCTGGCGCGGCGATGATGCAAATGAAGTGAAGATGTTTCGCCCCATGTTTTTGTAATAAAGTAAGCGCGTCGATCGCCGATCCCCCTGTGGCCAACATTGGATCAACCACATAAACCTCTCTTTGATCTAAATCGTAAGGGAGCTTGCAATAATATTCATGGGGCTGATGAGTGACTTCATCACGGTATAGACCGATGTGTCCAACTTTCGCGGAAGGGACCAAGGAAGTCAAGCCATCGACCATTCCTAAGCCAGCGCGGAGAATAGGAACGAAACAAAGAGTTTTTCCTGAGACGAAAGGCTGTTTGGTTTTTTCGATCGGGGTCTCGATTTCCAGTAATTCGGTCGGCAAATCACGCAAGGCTTCATATCCTTCCATGATGGCGATTTCTTTCACGACCCGGCGAAATTCATTTGTCCCAGTCGTTTTGTCTCTGAGGATGCTGATTTTGTGCTTGAGCAAAGGATGGTCAAGCAAGGTGACATTTGGATATTTAGACAAATCCATAATTTAAGCCTCTTTTCAGCCTTTCATTTTATCATAAACCCTTTCGCAACCATTAACGTTTTTTAAAAGTAAATTTAATGTGTTAAATAGGCCAAAAATCAGTCTATAATAGTCATCTGTGAGGAAGAAATAAAACAAATGGACTACTCTAAATTCATCAGCGTCACTCCTGATTTCCCGACGAAAGGAATTTCCTTTAAAGACATCTCTCCTTTGTTGGACGATCCGAAAGCGTTTCAATCTTGCATCGACGACTTCGCTAAGTTAGCGGAGAAATATCATCCCGACGTGATTGTCGGTCCGGAAGCCCGAGGTTTTGTCTTCGGCTCTGCGTTGGCTTATAAAATGGGTCTTGGTTTTGTCATGGCCAGAAAAGCAGGTAAACTCCCTGGCAAGACCTATGAAGTCGAGTATGCCCTAGAATATGGCACCGCAAAACTCCAAATCCCCGCCAATTCCTTCCGACCTGGGCAAAGGGTTTTGATGATCGACGATTTATTGGCCACCGGAGGATCCCTTAGAGCCCTCGAAGATCTTATTGTCAAAGCGGGAGGCCTCCCTGTCGCGGCCTTGACTTTGATTAACCTAGTGGAAATTGAGGGTTGGAAGAATCTTGGCGTCCCTCAGGAGTGCTTGATTGAATTAAGCGCATTGCACGCTTAAACTGAGACAAAAGAAAAAGGGCTTGAGGAATTTCCTAAGCCCTTTTCTTTTTTTTGAAATTTGACGCTTATTTGACCCCAAAACGAGCAATCATGTAATG
Organism: uncultured Erysipelotrichaceae bacterium; assembly: GCA_902794835.1. Lineage (GTDB taxonomy): Bacteria > Bacillota_I > Bacilli_A > RFN20 > CAG-826 > UBA4951. The sequence goes on along the minus strand of CADBIO010000035.1, from coordinate 10,041 downwards.
AATCCAAAGCCTGGCATTCAAAGCGAAGGTGTATTTTGGGTCTTGGAACATTTCCTGACATTCTTTTAGAGTCACAAAAGAAGAGGAGATGTCTTCAAATTCCTCGAGATCATTGTTTTCTAAAGAAACGACTCTAGCCATCAAGAAAGCATCTTCTTCATCTGACATTCCCGTCGAAGTGGGACTAATCGGGGTGAGAATTTCCAAGTCGGTGATCTCTTTGGCTCCGGCTTCTTCGTGAGCCTCTCGTATGGCGGCTTGAAAGACATCCTCGCCTTCGTCGATCAAACCGGCGACGATCGAAAAAACATAGGTTCCTAAGGCCGGGCGGAATTGTTTGGTCATGAGAATCGAGACCTCGCCGTCTTCGATTTTATAAAGTCCGATAATCACGGCGTCTGGTTTTTTGAAATCCTTGGTGCGGGGACGCATCGTATCCGCTTCCTTACGAGAAGCGACATAATATTGATAATTCTTTTGCCCATCTGCCTGGTCTACCGTGTAATGAAGGGTATAGAAATTCAAGAAGGGGTGATTGGTCTCTTTGCTGACCGAATCCAATGTCCATTTCATGGTCCCTTCTTGGGTGTTTTTAAAATCACTCATTCGTGACTACCCCTTTCTTGGCGAGAATGTTTCTGATCTCACTTAAGGAATACGTGTATTGTTTTCCGCAGAAAGAACAATTCATTTCCACCGGCTTTCCCTCATCGAGAATCTCCAACAATTCTTTCCTCGTTAAGGAAGTGAGGATTCTCTCTCCTCGTTCCTCGTTGCAATTGCATTTCCAACGCACGTCTTTCTTTTTCTCGAAGACAAGATCAAAACCGGCTAAGACTTCTTGAAGGAGTTTTTCTGGTGAATCGCCGTTCTTTTCAAGCATCGTTGTCACCGAAGGGATATTTTTTAAATTCTCTTCTAGCCGGACGATCGTTTCTTCGTTGGTATTTGGCATCAGCTGGATGATGAAACCTCCGGCATGGTTGACTTCGACTGTCTCTTTGTCAAAATGGACTCCCAATCCGACGGCAGAAGGAGTTTGCTCTGATTGGGCGAAATAATAAGTAAGGTCTTCGGCAATCTCTCCGCTGACGAGATTTAATTGAGACACGTATGGCGTCTTTAACCCCAAATCACGAATGATAGTCATATGCCCTTTGCCAATCGCGCCCCCGACATTTAAATGCCCGGAAGCGTTCGGAGGAAGGACAACATCGGGATTTGAGACATAGCCTCGAACCTCGCCTTTGTTATTCGAAACGGCGGTAAGATGGGAGAGTTTTCCTTCGCCGGCAATCTCAATGGTTAATGTGTCGGTCTCGTTTTTCAGCCAATCGCCCATCATCAAGGCGGCAGACATCAAGCGTCCGATGGCCGCTCCTGCGATCGGAGAAAGGTTATGGAGTTTTCGTTTTTCCTCCACGAGGTTTTTGCTCGTAATGGCAATCGCCCTGATTTGGTCGTTGGCGGCCCTTGCTGTCACTAAATAATCGTTGTTTTCCATCATCATTTTATTCAAAGGCAAATTGAGAATTGTACAAAGAGGCATAGAAACCATTCTTGGCCATCAATTCTTCGTGATTGCCTTGCTCCACGATATTGCCATCTTTCATGACAAGAATCAAATCTGCATTTCGGATGGTCGATAGGCGATGGGCGATGACAAAGGAGGTTCTCCCTTTGGTCAATTTGTCCATCGCTTCTTGAATCACTTCCTCCGTTCGTGTGTCAACATTGGAAGTGGCTTCATCAAGAATCATCATCGGCGATTTACGTAACATCGCCCGAGCGATCGTGATGAGCTGCTTTTGCCCGCTAGAAAGAGAATTCGCGTCTTTGATTGGATAATCGATTCCGCCTGGCAAAGTAGAGACATAATAATCCAACTTGACTTCTTTTAAGACCTCTTGGATTTCTTCCTCGGTGACGTTCGGGGTGTTATAGACCAAATTATCACGAATGCTTCCCTCAAAAACCCACGTATCTTGTAAAACCATGCCGAAAATATGATGAATCTCTTCCCGCTTCATCTCCTTGGTGGAGACCCCATCGATTTCAATCTTCCCTTCGTTGATTTCATAAAACCGCATCAAAAGATTGACCATCGTGGTTTTCCCTGCCCCAGTCGGGCCAACGATAGCCACTTTCATGCCTGGTTTTACTTCAGCGGAAAAATCATGGATAATTTCGCGCGATGGGTCATAAGAAAAGTGGATGTTCTCAAATTTCACTTCACCAGAAACGCCTTTGCCTGCCAACAACAGTTTCGTCGAGACGTCGCTTTCGTCAGAGAATTCTTTCTCGTTGAGGAAATCAAAGACTCGTTTGCCGGCCGCAAGGGCGCTTTGAAGCATATTCAAAGCCTGAGAAATCTGGGTGAATGGCTGTTGGAAAAGACGGACATAGATCATGAAGGCCGCAATCGTGCCTAAACTGATCCCCGGCGTCTCTTGGGCGATTAAAATTCCCCCGACGACAATGACAGCTCCATAGCAAAGATAAGAAATCAAAGATGTGATCGGATTCATCAGTCCGCCGAAGAATTGGGCTCGGAAAATCAAATTCCCTAATTTTTGATTTTTCTTTTCGAAAGATTGGTCTTGCCCCTCCTCGGCATTAAACAGTTTGATGACCAACTGACCAGAGAATTTTTCCTCTACCGCCCCCTGAACGACGCCAACTTGGGTCTGGCGTTTGATAAATTGAGGCATCGCCACTTTCATGATCAAAGCAATAAAAAGCAACATCAACGGGATGGAAATCAAGGCCACCAAGGCAAGTTGCCAGCAATTCACGAACATACCAATTAAAGAACCGACCAACATGAAAATGGCGCTTAGCAAAGAAGAGATGGAGGTGTCGATAGAAGAAGATAGATTGTCGACATCGTTGGTGACCCGGGAAAGAATGTCGCCAATTTGGGTGCTGTCGAAATAAGAAAGAGGGATGCGATTGATTTTCGCGCTGATGCTCTTTCGTAATTGATTGGCGTAGCGATGGGTGGTGGAAGTGATGATGAAAGAGGAGAAATAAGAGCAGATTGCTGAGGCGACATACATGATGGCCAAAACCAAGACATAATTGCCGATTTTCCCCATATCAATGTTTCTTGCCGCGGCATTGTCGGAAATCTCGTTGGTCATGTCGGAGACAAAATTCGGGGCCAGAATGGAAATAATGACCGTGACTAAAATCAAAACGGCGGCGAGAAGGAAAAAGAACCAATATCGTTTGGTGGAAGCGAAAAGGTTTTTTACCGCCTGGCTTTGCTCGTCTCTGGTTAATTTTTTGCGTTCCTGCTGTGGACGGGGGCTCATAAACCTAATTCCTCTTTTGAAAGCTGTGACAAAGCGATGGTGCGATATGTTTGGCAATCTGCCAGCAATTGCTGATGTTTCCCTTGCCCAACGACGCGCCCATTCTCCAAAACGAGAATCTCATCCGCATCCATAATGGTTCCGATGCGCTGGGCGACAATCACCTTGGTCACTTCGGGCAAGGCTTGCTTGATGTTGGCGCGAACTTGCGAATCCGTTTTGAAATCGAGGGCCGAAAAAGAATCATCGAAGACAAGGATCTCTGGTTTAATCGCCAATGCCCTGGCGATGCAAAGTCTTTGCTTCTGACCGCCAGAGACGTTGGTGCCTCCTTGGGAAATCGGCGACTGATAAGTTTCTGGAAGTTGAGACACGAATTCATCGGCACAGGCGATTTTGGAGGCCTCGATGGCTTCTTCATCGCTAATGGCAGCGTCGGCGAATTTGATATTCGAATTGACGGTGCCTGAGAAAAGAACCGCCTTTTGAGGGACAAAGCCAATTCGCGAACGAAGTGTTTTTTGTTTTAACTGTTTTACATTGACCCCGTCTACTAGAATTTCGCCTTCTGTGGCGTCATAAAGACGGGCGATCAGGTTCACCAAAGAAGATTTCCCGCACCCCGTGGAGCCGACAATGGCTATGGTGTCGCCTGCTTTGGCTTTGAAATTGATGTTGGAGACAACGGGGGCTTCAGCGTCGGGATATTGAAAGGTGACATTTTTGAATTCCAGCGTCCCTTTTTCTTTTGGCTCCGTTTCTTCCACTGGGTCAAGGATGGTCGACTTGGTGCTTAAAACCTCATTGATGCGCCTGGCGGAAATCGAGGCTCGCGGCCACAAGACGAACATCATCAATAGCATCATGAAGGAAATGATGATTTGAACGGCCAAGGTAGAGAAAGCGGAAATCGTGGCATAGTCAGTATTGCCTTGGTTGATGACGTAGGCCCCAACAGCCAAAATCCCTACGGTTACGCCATCCATGACAATCGTCATAAGTGGATTTAAAACGGCCATTACGTGACCCGTGAAAAGATTTAGTTTCATCAAATTGTCATTTGCCGTTTTGAATTTCTCTTCCTGATATTGCTCGGCATTGTATGCGTGAATGACGCGGATTCCGGTGATGTGTTCTCTCGTGATGCCATTCAAACGGTCAATCAAAAGTTGGGATCGTTTGAATTTCGGCAATACCAAAATCATGCATACGCCTAGCACCAAAATAAGGAAAACGATGGAAGTGGCGGTGGTTAAAGTCAAAGCGGAAGAGGAGGCTTGGATTTTGCAAATCGCCCAAACGGCCGTGATCGGCGCGGCAAAGACCATTCGCAACATCATCAAAATACACATCTGAATCTGCTCGATATCATTGGTCGCTCTGGTAATGAGAGAGGCGGTGGAAAATTGACGGATTTCATTGAGAGAGAACGTCGATACTTTGGCGTTGACTTCAGAACGGATGGCAGTGGAAAAATGAGAAGTGACAGCCGCGGCAATCACGGAAATGGTCATTGCCGTCAACGTGTAACCCACGACGTAAAGAGCCAGGAAGCCGGCGTGTCCCCAAATATGAGACACACTAGCATCGGCGATTGCCCGAATCATAGACAAAGTGGCCTCACTGGCCCCTGCCCCTTCTAATGTCAAATAAAGAGCGTCCCAATCGTTGCCATTCGCCCTATAGATCGCAAAAATCTCCTCTCCTAGCAAAGAAGGGTCGTTTTGGTATCCGATGTAATTGATTTCCCGCATCAGGTTGGCAATCGAGTCAGTGATTTGCATCGTGCACCAGACCTGAAAGAAGGTCAGACCTAAAATGATGGCGATGAATAGCCAATCCAAGGCTCTGAATTTTCGAAACAATTTAAACATCAGGCAGACTCTCCATTATTGGTATCTTGAAACACATTCAAAGATATTCAAGCGTTATTTTTTAAGATGAGAGAGCGAATCTCTTCGAGGACTGCCTCATTGGTGCATCCGGTGATTTCTAAATAAGATTGTTTCCCCTTCACATCGTAAAGAGTAAATACCTGTCCTTGATAGACAAACCTTGTTTTGATTTTTTGCTCCGCGCCAGAAATCATGAAACCGTGGTCAAGGAAAGTGAAAATGGCCTCATCATTAGTTTTCCAGACCTCTTTGATTTCTTCTTCGTCTAGAAGGATGTTGATGGGGCGAATGATTTTGTTGTCGGAACGAAATTTCGGCGCCCCTTTATGAACCAAAGATCCGGGAACGAACGTCTTTCCTCCGTCGAAAGAAAGCTCACGGAAACGCAAGAGGTTTTGATTTTCCAGCTTTTCGTCGGGAACGCTGAAATAATAATCTTTCTGATAAGACACATTGAGGATGCGCGAACGTTTCTTCAATTCTTCCGCCGCGCCTTCGTTTTGAATCGGGAGGGTGTCACGGGAGGTGAACATCTCGCCTGTCCGAAGTTCTCCGAAAGAGAAGTCGTTGACAAAAATGATGTTGGCAGCATCACGGGTGGGCAATATCGTTTCCCGATAGGAATCCATGATGTAATTGAAATAAAGTTTGACGGTAAAGGCGCTGCTGGCAGAAGTGGTCTGTTTGTCGCGTACGATACGGCGAAGGAAGAGAGTTTTTGGATTGCCTTCGATATAATTTTTGACGGGGTTGATCCCTTTCAATTCATCCAAGAAAACATGATTCAAAGCATAAATGCCCTCAACGATCAAAACGTCATAATCTTTTCCGTCCCAAATCTCTTGGGAAGGAATTCTTTCTGAGACGATTTTCGAATAAGACTTCGCCTTGACTTTTTTCTCTTTGAAAAGAGATTGAATGTCTTGCCCAGCCTCTTTAAGGTCATAGACCGTAGGCTCATCGAAATTCAAATGCCCCCATTCTTCCTTCAGCCCATCTAAAAAGTCTGCCAAATCTTCTGAGGCGATGAGGGGGGAGATGGCTTCCTTGATTTTCCCGATTGCCTCTTCGCCATATTTTTGTTCAAAAGGGATGTCGACGATAATATCGTGAATTTTCTCCTTGATTTCTTTGAGATTAGGGAGTTGATTGTCAAAACGGTGGAGATTGACTTTGTTAGGAATGATTCCCGAAAGGCCGACATTATATTGGTCTAAAGAGATGATCAAACATCTATGGCCGTTTGTTTCTAACGCATGCTTTAAACTGTGGGACAAAAAACTTTTTCCAGAAGATGAGGCACCGGCCAAAATAATCAGGGCTTTTTTCTTCGTTTCGAGCTGTTCTTCGGCCAAATCGATATTGGCAAAGACGAACTTATCCAGATGATGACAGGTGTAAGCCATAAGAAATCTCCTTTCTGAAATCTTATTGTATAAGATTAATAACTCATCTTGCCAAATTCAAGATTTGAGCATGGGAATCGTGTTTATTCTATATTTAAGGTTTCAAAATGATTAAAATACCAAAGAGGTCTTTATGAACGAATTCGAAAAAATGAGTCAAGGGAAATTATATGACCCTAACGAACCCGCTTTGGCGGAATTAAGAAAGCGCGCTCACTCTCTTTGCTATGCTTATAACAAAATGGACGAAAATGAGTGCACGCCCCGCACGGAAATCATCCAAGAACTGCTTCCTCATCTTGGGGAAGGTTCCTTTCTCCAGGGCCCGATTTTCTTTGACTATGGGAAAAATTTCAAAACAGGCAAAAACTTTTACTGCAACTTTAATTTCACCTGTCTCGATGTTTGTCCGGTGATTGTCGGCGATAATGTGTTTTGCGGCCCTAATGTTTCTATTGAGCCCCCGTTGCATCCTTTGCTCCCCGAAGAGAGGAATCCTTATATGACACCACATGGCATGACCGATCAAGAATATGGCGCCCCCATCAAAATCGGCAATAATTGCTGGATCGCCTCCAACGTCACCATTTGCGCAGGCGCTGAAATCGGCGATGGCTGCGTCATCGGTGCCGGTTCTGTCGTCACAGGAAAAATCCCAGACGGCTATCTTGCCTATGGAATTCCTTGCCGCCCGATCCGTAAAATAACCGAGAAGGATTCCGTAAAATTGAAGAAAGAACTTTACTAAAATGGCAATCGTCGCAGCATTCATGGTTCCACACCCCGTGCTTTCTATTCCCGAAATCGGAAAAGGAAAGGAAAACGACCTCTCTCCCACGGTCGCCTCTTTTCGCTTGATAGCCAAACAAATCGCCCATCTTCATCCTGAAACGATCGTTTGGATTTCCCCTCATGCCGAAAGCTATGCAGACTTCTTTCAAATCGCCGATGGCGAAGTGGGGATTGGCTCCTTCCAAGCCTATGGGGCACCCGACATTTCTTTCCGCATGCTTTATGACAAAGAATTGGCTCGCGAGATTTCTTTTCAATGCAAGGCCGAGAAAATTCTTGGTGGCGTGGAAAACGGGGAAGAACGATCCATCGATCATGGAACGATGGTGCCGCTTTATTATGTGAATCAAGAATTCCGTGATTTCCTTAGCGTCCGTGTTGGCGTTTCCGGGCAATCGTTGGCAGAACATTATCGTTTTGGCCAAGCCATTCGTCAGGCGGTAGACAAACTCAATCGAAACGTGGTGATCATCGCCTCCGGTGATTTATCGCATTGCCAGTCTCGTTTAAGCGCGAATGGCTATCGCCCAGAAGGAATTCAGTATGATGAGCAAATCATGCGCATCATGGGCAAAGGCAATTTTGGCGAATTGTTGTCTTTCAATCGTCATCTTTTGGGTCAGGCCCTCCAATGTGGCCATCCTGCCTTTACCATCATGGCTGGATGTTTAGATCGTTATGATGTTGAGCCAATGCGACTTTCTCATGAGGCGCCATTTGGCATCGGTTATGGTTTTGTCGGATATACCGTCAAAGGAGAAAACCCTTCTCGCGCTTTCTTGGAACTATATCAGAGCCGAGAACGACTCATTGCCAAAGAAAAGGCGGAAAAGGCGGATGTCTATGTCCGCCTGGCCCGTCAAGCAATCGAAACTTATATCGCCACAAAAAGGGTGATGAAATTATCGGAAACCTTTGATCCAAATATCACGAAACGCAAAGCGGGTGTTTTTGTCACCATTCGTCGGGATGGCGAACTTCGAGGCTGCATTGGCACGATCAAAGCGAAGAAGAAGTGCGTCGGCGAGGAAATCATCGCCAATGCGATCGCCTCCGCATGCAAAGACGAACGTTTTGAGCCTTTACAGCCAGATCAATTAGATAATTTAATCATCTCCGTTGACGTGATTCAGAACCTAATCCCTATCTTGGGGGTTGCCGATTTAGATTCGCAACTTTATGGGGTGATGGTAGAATGGCAAGATCATCACGCGGTTTTGCTGCCTAACCTCCCTGGCATTGACACGCCAGAGCAACAAATTAGAATTTGCAAACAAAAAGCGGACATTCCTCTAAACGAGGACGTCGAGCTTTATCGTTTCGAAGTCGAACATCATGAATGAAATAACCCCCTAATGGGGGTTTTTCAATATTTGGTCCTTGGCTTGTATTTGCTGTTTTTCTTAAGGAATTTGGCCATCATAATGTGAGGGTGGCCTTGGTCATAGATGATTTCTCCGTCGTTGATCGGATGATAGCCACAGCGGAGATAAAAATCTTTTTTCTCGATTTGCGCCTGCAAAATCGCCCATCGCCCGCCAAGTTCTTTTTCGATTTTCGTTTCCACGAATTTCATGATATAACGGCCGACTTTTTGATGACGGTACTCTTTTAAGACGGCGACTCTTCCGATATGCCAAGTTTCGGGATCCTCATCATAAAAGCGGGCCACGCCGATTGGTCTTCCAGCGTAATAGACAACGAAATGCCAGGCCCTCTTATCAATTTCCGGCTCTTCCTCTTGAAATCCTTGTTCTTCCACGAAAACCTTTTGGCGCACAAATTTGGCGTCTTCGTCGAGGCCATGAACGAATTTGAAATCTATCATGATTACAAGTATAAAAGAAAAAAGTGTAGAATGACTAATATGAGAAGCGGCCTTTTCTTTCAAAAACTGAAGTACCATTACAAACGTTATCTTTCGATTCTGTTTGCTTCGATTGGTCTGGCTTTACTAGTCGGTGCCTTCACTTATTTTGCCATTTTAAACCATAACGACGGCTATGCGATGTTCGCCGGCGTCTGGAATTATGTCATCCTATTTGTCTCCTTTATCTTTATTCTGGTCGGTTCCATCAAAGGAACGGGTCTAGTCTATTCCGGGATCCTGATCTTCCTTTTCTATCTGTTATGGGATTTCGGGTATTACATCTTGACCCTCACGATGAACGGCGGGTTTTTGATGATCTTCCAAGGCAGCTGGTATTCGATTCTTTTGAATGTCGGTTATGTGGCTTGTGCGATTGCCGCTTTGGTGGTTGGCATCTTTCTCTATATTCGTTTAAGACAATTCATCATCGGACGTTATAGTTCTTATGTCGGATTGAGGACTTTAGCCTTGATTTTCATGATTCTGGTCATTGTGACTTATGGATTCCGTCCTGCCTTGCTCTTTGTGAATGCTCCAAGCGCGGATGTTTTCATTGCCATTTTAGATCCTTTGGCCATCATCTCAGAGGCAGTTTCAACCTTCTTTATCATCACCAGATTGAAATCTTCCTATTGATATTTTATTGCGAGAAAAGCGCTTTTGATTTATAGTAAACAACGCGCCGACATAGCTCAGCTGGTAGAGCAACGCACTCGTAACGCGTGGGTCGGAGGTTCAAGTCCTCTTGTCGGCACCATCTT
>CADBIO010000034.1 GCA_902794835.1 uncultured Erysipelotrichaceae bacterium | reverse complement strand
CAGTTGTCAACAAATTGTAGACAACTTGCCAAATAAAAACAAAAGGATTGAACTTAATCAATCCTATTATCAACTTGTGGTGACCTGTACGGGATTCGAACCCATGAATGTATCCTTGAAAGGGATATGAGTTAAGCCTCTTCTCCAACAGGCCAGATGGCGCTCACTATAGGGCTCGAACCTACAACAAATCGGTTAACAGCCGATTGCTCTGCCATTGAGCTAAGTGAGCACGTCTGCGCTACCGCGCACCGAATATATTACTAATCCAAAGATGATTTTGCAAGAAAATTAAAACACATTTATTGGCTTTTTTCTGGATTGTTGCAAACCTCAGCCAAAAACGAAAGAAAAAGGCCTCTCATTATGCGAGGGGCCTTCCATTAGAATGCCTATTTAGAATTCAGTTTTACTTCGATCAATCGGAATAGGTCGCCCACTGTCTTAAACGAAGCGAGCTCATCGGCGGTGAATTGGAAACCATATTTGTCTTCCAAGTCAAGACACATCTCGACGACATCCAGACTATCTAAGCCAAGATCTTTCATCGGTTTGTTGTCATCAATTGATTCAACGTGAAGTTTTTCGCAGAATTGTTTTCTGATTTCTTCGATCTGATTTGCCATAATATTCTCCCTTTGGGTCCACTTATTATAATTATTTTTCCCAAGGTCTAGCAAATAAACTGAACTTAAAGCGCAATATCTAACATTTTTGCGCTGGCAGCCGTGTTGCTGATAGAACCGGAATCATCGACTGTGATTTGCCTATCGACGGCATCGGCGCTCTTTTTGAAAGTTGGGATCAAAGCGGCAGCAATCACCCCAAAGGCGGCCAAGGTAATAATCATGGCCAAAAGTTGTCCTTTCAATTCACTCATATTTTCACCTCCTTTCTATCCTTTATATCCGAGTATGACGGAACGATTAACGCGGAGAGTTTTGCTCTCCCCATTAAAAGCTAAAGGCTTGTATTCTTTCCAAATTTGGAAACGGAAGGCATCTCCTTCTGCGGGGTGATAGCTTTTCCCGTTAAGGTCGATGATGTGGGCGCCATCCTCTTCCACCAGTTCAATCACGGCATCGTTAATTGTCCAGTTTCGGGAAATCAATTTGCCAGCGGAAATAGCGATGGTGTCGATCTGAGAATAAATCGTCTGGATTTGGCAAAGATCGCCGGCATAAGCCATCATCGTGATCACAAAAATAAGGGACAATAAGAAACTTAGATTAGAGGACACTGGCGTAACCCTCCATTAAAATCACGACGGCCACCGCGATGATCCCCATAGATAAGGCAGAGGCAAACAAAGGAAGGAAATTATAGTTCCCAAACCTACTTTTTTCTCTTTCGAGACGGTTTTCTCTTTCGATGGAAGAAAGATTTTCGAACAATGTTTCGAATTGCCTTAAATACGATTCTCCCCCACCTTCGAAAGACATTTTATAGATCGAAATCATGACTTGTTTGATTTCAAGATTCTTGAATTGCTCTGAAAAAGTGAGGTATGGGGCGACCGTTTTATCTTTATCGATATCTTCCAACAGCCTTTTTAGGCATTCCCCTAATTCCAAACTGGAATAACGAATGCAATCTTCTAAGGCGTTATAGACCGGGCGACCATTTTTCACAAAAATCGAAAAATAAGAGAAAACATGGACAAATTCCGACTCCATCGAGACTTTCTTCTTTTCCAAAATCCGTTTTGGCTTATTCAGGAATAGGTAGTCGATACCGCCCATCAAAAGAAGGATTGAGATTGGGCCTACTATTTGGCGTTGATACCAATAAAGCAGGATGGCAAATACCACCAAAACAAGGTCTACGACGATCAGAGAAAGATATTCTTTCTTCGGGTTAAGGCCCGCTTCAAGAAAGCGCTCAGTCATTTTGCTTTTTCTTTTTAAAGACATGGTAGTTCCCTCCTTTCCAACGAACTTTTTCTTTGGTGACGCCTAGGGCGAACAAGAAGAAAGAGACGGCAGATAAGCAAAAATATGAGAAACACATCATCAGAAATCCGACATTCCCCACCAAATTGGCATAAAAGGAGCTAAGCCCAAACCGCAACACGGCCATCACCAAGGCGCTCATAAACCATAAGGAGGAGAATTGAATCAGCGCTTGCTTTGCATTTTTAAGAGACTCAATCCTTTCTTCCTCCGCCAAGGTGCTTTCTTTCATCAAAGGCCCAGCCACATCGAGAATTTCGCCACCTTGTTCCTCAAAGAGACGGATGATGGAGACGAAGACCTTGTAAACATCGTCAGGGAAGTATTTCGCCAGATAATCCAGTCTTTCATCAATTCGCATCTTCGATGTTTCTGCGAGCACTTCTTTTTCCTCCCCGGACAGCCCGATTGAGGCATTCTCAAAGGCAGTTTCCAAGGAATTCGAAGCTGACAAAGAAACGATAAAAGAATTGATGAACCGATATGATTCTTGCTTTTTCCGCATCTTGTCTTGGTAAGAGACGACCAACGGATTGACGAGAAAACACAAAACCAGAGCATGAATAGCAAAAACAGAAAACGTGAGGAAAAAGTTGCTTGTCAAAAGGTAGCAAAGGGAGGCAAAAAGCAAAGATACGATTAGAAAAACGGGGATTTTATTTTTCATAATGGCTCCTTTCATAAAGAGGTTTCATCCGCTTGCTCTTCTCATCGAGTTCAGAGATTGATTTCAAATAACGCACCACTTGTCCGTCTTTCCCGATTTCTTTGGCGAGATAAACGTAATAACGGAGATGATGGGCGATGTCGTCTAAAAGTTCGTCTTTTCGCAAAATAGGATTTCCCATCATAGCCATACGGGCGATCCTATCTGGCATAGAAGAGACGTCTTTGGCGTGGATGCTAGTTAGAATGGGGTGCCCTGACATGGCGCTGGTTAAAGCGTCGAGCATCTCTTCGCCCCTAGCTTCAGCGACGATGATGTAATCAGGGTTGTTTCGTAAGGCATTTTTAATTAAGGAAGAGAAAGAGGCGCTTTTTGAAGATTGTTCATTGACCAGCCATGTTAAAAGATCGATCGTTGGATTCTTCACCATATCGAGTTCTTCGACGTTATCTATCACGATGACGCGGGTATTTTCCTTCATGTGATAAAGGCACCATTTCTCGAATTCAGTTTTGCCAGAGCTCGTTAAACCCCCGACAATCAGAGACTCTTGTTTCTCAAGCAAAGAAAGAACCAGGGTTTTGCTTGCTTCGTCAAAGAATGGCGAATCCTCCTTAATCACGCAGCCTTCATGCTCAATGCGAAGAGAAAATGTATAGGTTTTCTCGTTAGCGACTCTAGCCAAAGAAGAATTGACGGCATTGAGACGATAAGGCCCAAAACTAACATCCAATATGGGGTTAAGATAGGAAAACTGCCTTTCGCATTGATTGGCGATCTGACGGAGGAAAGCGCCTACCTCTTGCGAGGAGATTTTCGTTTCCCCTTTCATTCTCCCTTGGGAGTTGGTGACATAATAAATCTCGCTGCCATTATAAGAAACATCGGTCAATCCTGGCTTTTTTAATAAGGGGGCGAGAAAACTATTCTCAATATATTGAATCGGACTGGTCGGCATAATCGTTCTCCACGATGACAAAACTCTTGCTATCTTCGTAATGGAAGAAGAAATCGAACGTGCAAGAAAAATGCACTGTTGCCTTGGTATAGAAACGCAAGGGTTCCCTAGGCTCTTCAAAGGAACTTTGGATTTGATAAGAGGCATTGAAAAGGTATGGTTTTAAATTGGTTTCGAAGTAAGAGTCGACGATTTTTCGAAATCGGGGCTTGTTGAAATATGGCCCCACCGGTTGGGAGGGTGGCACGCGGTCTACATCCACCGCCTGTTCAGCATAAGAAAAATCAAAACCGATGAAACATCGTTTGATCTTGCCGCCATCGCAGGAAAAGGCGAACATTTGCAAACAAAACGAAAGAAGGCTTGCCACCAGAAGATAATTCATCATCCTTCCACCTCTTCGACATGAAAAGTCGAATTGTTATAATGACCAAAGACATTTTTGCTTTTCGTATAGCTAAAACGTGCGGTGATATCGACTAAAGAGGCGGCTCCGCAATTCAAAAGCTCAATTTGGAAGACAAAAGTTTTTGGGGTTTTAGAAGAAAGAGCAGGCAAAGGAAGGCCAGGAAGACAACGATAATCGCTGACGTTCCCCGGAAGAGTAGATTTCCGATAAACGTGGTGGCCATCGTGAGTCGTATAATAGTTGTCTTTCACGCTGAGGGTCACGGAAGTCCCGTCGAAATTGACTTTCAAGGGAACGCGATACCCTTTCTTGCCGTCATACCCCTTCTCCACCCTTCCAAAATCAAAAGCCTCATAGCCGTCATAGATAAAAAGATTGGCGTCGTTTTCTTTGATTGGCAAAGTGGTATATTTCCCACGACTGTTCTCTAAGGTCATCTTCAGGGGAATCGGCAATAATTCAGTTTTGATCTCTCCACGCGATTCTTGTTTGAAATCTCGCCAGTCGTCGAAAATCCCCCGGTCTACGCCACTTACGGTGACCTTCCATTGGTAGCCACCGATTTTCACCCCACGATGGCGTTCTTCCTCCCCGTTTGGACCGAAGCCGTAAAGCATATAATCGCTAGAGCCCGAGGGAGAAAGATGGTAACGTTTTCCGCTCGCATAAGGACTTGGGAACGTGAAATAAATAAATCTTCCTTTGGTGTCAGGCCCATGTTCATCCACATAGATCCCCAAAGCAAAGCAGCCATTCCACACCCGGTAACGATCATCGACCTTCACATTATTGTTGTTGTCAAACACTTTCCCCACTTTCAATGAATAGTCCATGAATTTCCCTGCCGTTATTCTTGTATAGGGTCCAGAATAGACCTCCATATAAGGATAATTATTGCGATCGATGAAGCCTGGATTCCCTCCAAAGCCATAATAAAGACGCACTTGGGTACGTTGATTGGTCGCGCTGTTGAAACGCAACTGGAAAGTCCACCCCGAAGCCCCGCCACCTTCGTAGCTGTTAGGCAATTTTACCTCGCTGAAATATCCATATTTTTTGGAGATCTCCTCTCCTTTTCCTGGTTCTATGTGGGTATAAAGCCAATTTCTTTGAGGGTGAATTGTATTGTCGATATCCGCTCCCCCTAATAAAGGCAAAGTAAGGAACAATACACCTAAAAGTCTTCTATTTCTCATCGTTTGGTTCCTCCACCTGTTTCATTAAATGGGAGATATCTAACAAAGTCTTCTTACAAATCGCCTTATATTCCATAGGTTCACAGACCTCGAGATACCAAAACGGATAATGCCTTCCTTTCTCTAAGAATTCCGTCAAAAAGACCCTCTGTTCCATCTCGGGTAAATGGTCATAGATCGCAGCGACTCTAAGAACGTAGATTCCTGAAGGCGTGGCGTGGTAACGACGAATCCGAAATCGGGGCAAATCATAAACGTGGGTGTCCGCGCTAAGCCCGACATTGATCAAGCACTGACGAAAAACCGCGCCAACCAAATAGCCAAACGTTTGGAGATTGTTTCCCCGCAAGGAAACCTCATAACTATCCTCTTCCATCTTTTTCTCCTCTCACTTTTAAAAAGACGGATTTTCGGAAAAAACGACACAAAAACTGAAACGTTTACAAAAAAGTCAGGATTCATCGGAGAAATATTTTTTTCTCTCTTATCCCTACTGTCTCTATTTTTTGTTATAATCATTGCATGATTTTACTAATTGGCGCTTCCGCAAGTGGAAAAACGGAAGTTTCCAAAGCATTGCGGATTTCCTATGGCATCGTCAAAGCCATCACCCACACCACACGCGCTCCTCGAAAAGGCGAAATCAATGATGTGGATTACCATTTCGTGACGGAAGAAGAATTCCTGAATATGGAAAAACGCGATTGTTTCGTGGAAACCACCTTCTATAACGGCCATCATTATGGCTGTTCGAAAGCGGAAATCGCTGACGACAAATGTGTCATCGTCGATCCAAATGGGATGAAAGCCTTCCTTTCGCTGAAGGATCTTTCGATTGTCTCTTTTTATTTGGAAGCAACCGAAGAAAACCGCCGCAAAAGAATGAAATCAAGAGGAGACAGCCCGGAAATCATCGAATCCAGGATTCTCAATGACCGAGTCAGTTTCTCGAAAGAAAAAACCACAGGCGCCGATTTTTCCATCGTCACGGATGACAAAGACATCAAGCAATTGGCCAAAGACATTTATCAACTCTATCTCAAGGAGCTGAAAAAGAGAGGGATCAACAATCCGAATATCGTCGTTCACTAGAACGGCGTTTTTATTTTTTCGGGGAACGAATTTTCCTGACAAAAGCCTCTTTGACCGTATAAGTGTCAACCTGAGTCACTTTCACCGAGATGTCTCCAACCCGGAATGTGTCGCCGATTTTCGCAAAACGGCCCAAATGATCGACGATCCAGCCAGATACGGTCGTGTAATCGTCAGGCAAAAGCTTGTCTGGGTCTAAGCCCATCTCATTATAGAAATCATCGATGTTCATCGCTCCGTTGACATAATAGGAATTGCGACGTTCCCCTTTCCGAATATCGGTGGTTGGATTGTCTTTCTCATCCCACATATCCCCGACTAATTCTTCGAGGATATCTTCCAAAGTGATGATACCCTCCATCCCACCGAATTCATCGCGGACGATGGCAATATGGTGTTTGGTTTCTTTCATCAATTCCATGGCCGAGGAAATCATCATCGTTCTTGGGACATCGATGATGGGAAGCAATACATCTTTATATTGGAGTTTCTTCCCTTTCACCAATTCGCGGAGAAGCGTTTTGACGGGGATATAGCCTAAGATATGGTCGAAATTACCCGCGTAAACAACGATTCGAGAATGATGGAAGGCGCCAGGACGAGCCAAGAACGCCTCAAAATCCTCATCCGTGTCATAACCAAAGACATTGACTCTTGGGGTCATGACTTCATAACAGCTGGTCTCTTTAAAATCAATCGAACGATAAAGCAATTCAGACTGATCTTCATCGATGAACCCTTCTTCTTCGATGGTATTGACCATGGCTTCTAATTCTTCGTCGCTAGCCAAAGGGTTTTCTTTGCCTGATTTCTTCAACAGGGGCGAAGTAAGCCATAAAGAGAAATGGTAGCAAGGCCAATAGAATGGGAAGAAAAGAATAGAAATCACATCCATCAGCGGAGTCAGGAGGCGAGTCCAGGCATAAGAACGGCGTTTGGCGATATATTTTGGCATGATTTCGCCGAAAAGAAGCAAAATCACGAGCAACGCCAAAGAGGTGATGGTGCTATAAAGCTCTCCGACATAAGGTTCCAAAAGATCTTTGCCAAGCAAGGCCCCGACAGAGGAAAGAAGGATGTTGACAAAATCATTGCCGAAAAGAATCGTGGTGATGGTTTTGTCGTATTCTTTGGCATATTTAAAGGTCTTTTTGGCCACTTTATCCCCTTTTGCCGATTGCGCTTCTAAGCGACGATGGCTCACGGAGGAGAAAGCCATATCCGCGGCGCTGAAAACGAAGCTTAAAATCAAGCAGATAACCAAGATGACGATATAGACGATATCGATGGTTTTCATCGTTTACCCCTCCTTGGCTTCTTTTCTTTCTTTGACTTCGGGGAGGCTTTTTTCTCATCGAGATTCACGACCGATTTCTCGCCGATGGTGCCGACTAGTTCTTCCAAAACATCTTCCATTGTGACCATCCCGACAAGGACGTTCTTTTTATAAACCAAGGCGATTTGTTTCCGTTGTTCTTGGAAACCCTCGACCAATTCATCCATCGTGACATTCGGGGAAACGATGAAAGGCTTCTCAATGGAATCATTGAGATCGGTTTTCGTTGTTTTGTCGTCCAGATAGTCGGCAAGGAAATCTTTCACCAGCAAAACCCCGACAATCTTATTCGGATTGCCATAATAAACGGGGATTCGGGAATAGGAAGTCGAGCAGACGATTTCCACAAGCCGTTCGACGGAAAGATTTTTTAAATCGATGGTGAACATCTTTTCCCTCGGGGTGAAAATCTCCCGGACTTTGGTATCGGAGAAATCGAAAGAATTCTGGATGATTTCCGATTCGTTTTCTTCAATTAAGCCATGATCTTCGTTCCATTCGAGAACGGTTTGAAATTCCTCTTCGGTCATTTCTGGTTCCGGCTTGGCGTGGAAGATTTTCCCCATCAAAAGAGAAAAACCGCGGAAAAGAATAGAGATCGGATAAAGAACGATCATGAAGAAAGACAGAGGATAAACCACTACTGAGGCGATTTTATTGGGGATTTTCCTCCCTACTTGTTTCGGAATCGTCTCTCCAAACACATAAAGGACGATGGTCAAAACGACAGATCCAATCAAAGAGGCCCATGTGCCTAGATAATTCCCTAAAAGACGGTCGACAAAAAGAATGGTCGTCAAAAAGGAAAGGATGACGCAAACGGCATTGTTGCCGATCAAAACCGTGACCAAAGCCGAGTCAAAATGACGATTGGCCCATAAAACAAGCTTGGCATTGCGAGAGCCATTGTTGGCTTTGACTTCGAATTTGAATTGATTGATCGCAGAGAAAGAGGTTTCGGTAAGCGTGAAAAAAGAGGATGCGACAATCAGTGCCACATCGATGATAAGAATGACCCATATGGGCAAATGGTCCAACCTGATCGCCTCCTTTGGCTTAGATATTCTACCATAATTTAAGCAAGAATAGGAAAAGGCGCCCTTTTAAGGACGCCTTGGATCATAAAGATTTATTCTTCCTCTTCTTTCTCTTCACTTCCGGCGACACGATAGCTTTCCAGTTGCGCAACATAGTTGAAAGTAGGGATCTCACCTTGCTTCAGGCCGTCTTTTTCACAGACGTCCTTGATGAGTTGTTTGGCCCGTTTCAAAGAAAGAGGGCTTTTGACTTTGAATGCCAGAGGGATATCTTTGTAGACGTTTTTGATGCCGACATCTTTGATTGGGATGGTCGTGTCCTTGTAATCGTGTGGATCGAGGGCGAGATAAATTTTCAACCCTTTGCCGGCGACGATGATTTTCAAATAAGTCTTCGTATGCAGACGGAAAGTGTCGCCTGAAATCGAAAGACGGCTCTTAAGGCCGTAAGAAAGAGCTTCTGCCTTCAATTTGTTGTAATTGTCCTTGGCCTCTTGGTCTAATCCCATGATGCGATTGGCAAAAGGGATGCGACGTGGCTCTTGTGCGGTTTCTGTTGGCTTCGCTTCCGCGATAGGACGCGGAGCAAAAGGAACGACGGGTTCCTCTTTTCTTTCTTCTAAGATGGGTTGTTCAGAAAGAGAAAGATGGGAGAGACGTTCCTCTAAAACGCTAGAGACGATGGAACGGATTTCTTCGGCGGTAAGTTGGGATTTTTTCAGATCCTCAGCCATTGATTCCGATTTGGCAGAAGCCAGTTTAGCCTCATATTCGGCTTGAATGGCCTGTTGTTTTATTTCCGAAATAGATTCATTTTGCTTCTCTAAAGATTCACGGCTGATGCTTAATTCTTCTTTGACGATGGAACGGATCTGGTCTTCGGAGATCTTCGGTTCCTCTTCCTTTTTTTGAACGCCGATGGCTTGGACGACTTCATCATGAATCATCTTTCCTAAATCTTCGGCGGTCATATAATCTTCGTCCGATTCTTCTGGTTTGGTTTCTTCGATTGGCGAAAGAGAGGCTTTTTCTTCCTTTGTTTGCTCTTTTTCGTCGAGAGGCCGAGTGTTGGAATAATAATCATCTAATTCTTCGCGAATGAGTCTACGGCATTGTTCATCGGTTAATGGCAGCAATTCTTCCGGATGATCGTGGTCTTGTAATTCGTTTTGGATGATGGAACGCAGTTCTTTGGCGGTCAATGGACGTTCTTCGGTGACGATTTTCGAAGAAGGCTCTTCTTCTTTTTTCTCTGTCGACCTCTCGGATAAAAGATCGGACAGAATCGCTTTGATCTCCTCTGCCGTCACTGGTTTGTTGTCTTCTTTAGGAAGATAAGCGTAAGGATTGGCTGAAAGCGGAGCGCCAGTCATCCCTCCATAGCTAATGTTTTGGACGATCAATGGCCTCGATGGGTAAGAGGAGACCCCTTGAGTGGCGGTGTTCATGGCGTCTAATTCTTGTTTCTGAGCTTCTTCTAGAGCGTTGGGCTTGTTTCCCTCTTCCGTTTTGGCCCGTTCCCCTTCTTCCGGTTTGGCTTGGCTTTCTATGGCCTTCGATTCCCCTTCTTTTTTGGTTTGTTTTGGGTTTTTGCGGTCATCGTGGATGGAAATCATCACGCCGATTAAACCTAATAGATAGGATAAGGCGGCTAAGGATAAAACGACGATCGGCAAGATCAAAGAAGCCCAATCGACATTGGTATTCCCTAAAGCCGTTTGGATATATTGGATGCCGTCATTCACGCTCACCCCATCAACGGTTCCGACAAAGACATAGCCAATATCCGCGGTGCGATAGCCTAGGAAAATGAGCGCGATGGCGGAATTGGTTAAGCCAAAGAGGAACCAAAATAAATTGATGATGAAACTATCGGCCCTTTTCTTGGTGCAGAGCATGATGAAATGCCAAAGCCAGAATATCACCACCAAAGCAAGCATCACGCAAAGGATCGAAGAATAAATCGGTCGTCCGATGGCAAAAGTGATGGTGGCTAAGAAAGCTTCCCCAAAATGATGCAGGAAGGAATTGACGAACCCTCCATCCCCTAAAGCTTGGATTACCGGGCTGAAATTAGGCAACAGAAAGAAGAGAACGGCTGCTACCGTCCCAAACAACGCGGATAAAATGGACAATGTAATTGATGTTTTCTTCATAGAAGAACCTCTCTTCTTTTATCATAAAAGCAAAAAACCTTCTTGTGAAGTAAAAGGGTTGAGATTTGAGGGGGTTTTTGAAAGAAAGGGATTTTTAGAGGGAAAATACCCGCAAAACATGGGGGATAAGTTGCAACTTGGCGTCACCTTTTGGACCTTTTTCCCCATCCAAACACCATTCTTTTTGAGAAAGACCGGTAAAAGAGGCGGAGGAAACGATGGTTGGTTTGATGCGTTTGAAGGGCAAGAATTTCAATAGGCCATTGAAAGCCCCTCCTGAAACTTCGTAAAGTTCAAAAACCCCATCAGTGAGGGATGATTGGGAATTGATTTTGAATCCACCCATCCACTTTCCATTTAGCACCATGCTGAAAGAGACTTTCTTCTTCTCTCCGTCTCTTCGATAATCTGTCTTCTCCCTGTTAAAGATTTGTTTGAGGGAAAGAAGATAATAGGCAAGAGGGCCAAGATGTTTCTTTTGTCCTCGTTTCGCCACATAAGAAAGGTCGCTATAAGTCCCAAAAGCGGCACAATAAGCAAAATAATAATCCCCTTCTTTGGTCTCCAATTTCCCGACATCGATAGTTTTTATGTTTTGCTTCTTTAACACCTTGATGGCGCTTCTTAACGATTTTCTCACGCCGAAACTCTTCCCCACGTCCCCTAAGGTCCCATGATTGATGAAACCTAGGATGGGGCGACGTTTTAAAGTCATCAAAACATTAAGGGCGTGATGAAATGTCCCATCTCCTCCGACGATAATCAAAGCGTCATAGATTTTGGCGGCGGACTCATAAAGAGAAGACGAGTCTTCTACCGAGAGAGAAAGGCAAAAATCCATCGTCTCAAAAACGGAGGAAAGCTTCTTTCTCACATAAGAGATGCTTTTTTGGAAATCTTTTCTGCCAGAATCCCTGCTATAAACGAACAATGCCTTCATTGGTTATAGTCTAGCACGACTGTTTCCTTTCGGGTCGGGAAGATTGGCAAAGAAAAAGGCGGCTTTTTGCCGCCGAAGGATTCTGCATCAATGTTTTGCCACGATCGGGTGAGGCCCGTCATCATAGAAAAGGACGCCGACCGTGTTCGGGCCGCAGTAGACGGAAATCGTGGCGGAGGCGCGTGTTTCCTCGATTCGCTCAAACCCAGCGTCTTTTAATTTTTGGCGCATCATGGCAAGGACATTCGCTGGCAAGCCTGAATGGGTGATGAAGATGATTTTTTTGTCGATATTGGGATGGGCTGCCAGCTGATCATCGACATATTTGCTGTTGACTTTCATCAAAGGCCCGCGATAAACGTGGTTTTTGGTCATCGAGCCATCTTCTTGGACGATGATCTCCGGCTTTAGATTCAAAAGGTTGGCGCCCAACAAAGATAAAGCGTTGCAACGTCCCCCTTTATAGAGGTTATCAAGAGTCTCGATGGTGAAAGAGGCTTTGGCGTGGGCTCGTCTTTCTAAAACGAGGCGCTCGATTTCTTTCGGCTCATAGCCAGCATCGGCAAGTTCTTTGGCATAAATGGCTTGGACGGCGATGCCAGTGGATAAGGTTTTCGAATCGATGACGATGACTTTCTCACCGAAAGACTCTGCGGCTTCCATGGCGTTTTTGCAAGAAGAGGAAATCGCGCTAGAAAGGGAAAAATGGATGATGGCATCGCATTCTTTGAGGGTTTCTTCAAAGAAAGCCTTGTATTGGAAGGCATTGACCGCCGAGGTTTTAGGCAGCTTTTTGGTCTCTTTGGTATAAGCATATAGCTCATCGGGGCTCACTTCCCCATCCGCATATTCCTTATCGCCCATGATGACGGTGAAGGGAAGAAGTTTGATTTGATATTGGTCGAGCATGCGTTTTGGCAAGTCGATGGTGGTTTCTGCGGTGATTAATATTTTCATCGGGTTTCTCCTTTATGATTCTCTGGCTTTGCGGGAATCAGCTTCAAACGGGCGCAACGCACCACTCCATTTTCCAACTTCACCGGCAAAAGGTCCAGAATCAATGGTCTTAAATAATCTTCAAATTCTTGGGACATGTGTTGGTTGTCGATGATCCAGGAAGACGGAATCTTTTTTTCATAATTGGCGACGGATTCTAAGCCAACAAGGACGCATTCGGCACGATAAGGATGGGAGGAAACGCGTTTTAATGCGACCATCTTCCCCGTTTCTCCTTCCAGCAG
The DNA here is from genome assembly GCA_902794835.1 of uncultured Erysipelotrichaceae bacterium. GTDB lineage: Bacteria > Bacillota_I > Bacilli_A > RFN20 > CAG-826 > UBA4951. Next base: position 953 of record CADBIO010000034.1, on the reverse strand, counting down.
GCTTCGGACGGCGAAAGTACCGACAGCAACGGCTTCGGAAGAATCGATTTTGGTGACTTTGCAAACATCGGAACGTTGCAAGGTCGATTCCAAAATGACGCGACTAGAAATCCCAAGACGCTCTTTGATCACGTCAGCTGCCGTGTAGGCGACGCCTTCATTGGAGGCGTGCCCGAAGGAATCTTCCCCTTGCAAGTTTTGCTTTTCTAGGGGCGCGCCTTCGCTTAAAGCAACGAAAACGTATTTTTTCTTTTCATAAATGGCTTTGATCTGGGAAAGGAAATCTTCCCAATCCCACTTCATCTCTGGGACATAGATATAATCGGGACGGTATTCTTCAGGGAGCAACGCCGTCGAAGCGGTAAGCCAACCGGCGTTCCGTCCCATGATTTCCATCATCACGATTTTTCCTTTCTGATAGGAGGCGGCATCAACTTTAGCCATCATCGCCCCATCCATGATATGACGGGCGGCGGAAGGAAAACCGACGCAATGATCGGTTATCATCAAATCGTTATCGACCGTTTTGGGGATGCCTAGAATTTTCACGTCCATTTTCTTTTCAGAGAAGAAACGACTCAAACGATAGCATGTGTCCATCGAATCGTTGCCTCCGTTGGTGAGGATATAGCCAATATTGAATCGCTTGATGGTATCAATGATTTTCGCAAAGGCGGGATCGTCAAAAGAAGGGAGTTTCTTCCGGGAAGAGCCTAGGATCTGACCTGGAGTTTGCTTAAGGAATTCGATTTCTTTCAGATCCTCTTGCTCCAAATCGAAAAGATCCCCTTCAATGAGCCCTTCGACGCCGTAATGAGCCCCATAAAGGCGAGAAAAGATTGTTGGATGGCGATGGTATTCCCGAATGACCCCGTACAAAGAAGAATTAATGACAGGAGTCGGACCACCGCTTTGGAAATAGACCAGGGCTTTTTTCATCGATTTCATTTTAG
>CADBIO010000033.1 GCA_902794835.1 uncultured Erysipelotrichaceae bacterium | reverse complement strand
TATTCTGGAGAAGCGAAACGATCTCTAAGACATAAAAGATGTGGCTGATTAAGAAAGAAACGGTCCCGATTGCCACATAGATCTTTTGCTTTTTGAAGAGAAAAAGAACATCGCCGATCCAAGCGAAAACCAAGGCCCAGATGATCCAATATTGGCTCGTTGAGGTGGAAAAGACAAAACCCAAAAGGAACAGCATGCAAAAAGGTTTGGTGATTTTCCGCCATCTCTCGTTCTCAAGGAAACAAAAAACGAGGTTTGCGAAAGAAACCCCGACATAGAAAGAGAGGAAAGTGATGGAAAGCGGGTTGAACATCAGCGTTTCTCCTTTTTCGCGTCTTTCTTGGCCTGTTTTTCGGCCATTTTCATGGCAACGTAGTCTTCATAGTCCTTCTTGCTTTTCGTCATCGCTTCTTTGACCATCAGATCAAATTCTTCTTTCTTGCTAGAGAAGGCGAATAAGAAATTGGATTTTTGTTTCTTTTCCTCCAAATGGTCCTTGAAGGAGACTTTGATTTTTTCCCAAGAAGCAATCGCCTTGGATTCGGAAACGGCTTTCCGGATTCTTGTCGCAAGGTTGACCGAATAGGCAAAATCCACCACCATTGCCCCATAGAAAACGCCAATCGGCAAGGAAAAATATTGCCAATGCTCTCCAACCCATGTTGCGCCTGTCTTAAAGGCCTCGTTGCATAAAAAGATATATAGTGCGCCACAGGCCAACCAAATCAGGCTAAACAAGGGGCAAATGATGCCCATGATATTACCAGGACGTTTCGAATAGTCCCACAATTTCACATGCATGCCTTTGATGAAAATCAAACCGGCAACGAATTCGAGGAGAGTCATAAAGGCCCCGGCCGCGAGCACTTCAAGCAAACGATTGAGCCATAAGAAAGAAGAAAAGTTTTCCCAAGGGATCACGTTGGCGAAGAAATAAAATATAGCAAGACCGAAACCGTATAAAGGAACAATCGGACCGGTCATAAAACCAGGGTTCACCCAACGTTTCTGAGACACGAATCGACGGAAGAACAACTCCACGACCCACCCCGATGTTGCGCCGAAGAAGAATAAGGCACTATATTCGATAAACACTTCCATGCACGATTATTATAGCAAATAAGAGCCAAAAAATTCTTATACTAAGAATATTCCATCTTTTAGAAGTCAAAAATAATGATAGAATAACACAGGTAGACTTCGGTCTAACGGATTTTCAATCACTGATCAAAGGACGTTCATTATGAAAAAGAGATCTAACACTAGAGTTTTCTCCGTTCTCGTGGCTATCGCCGCATTCGTTGCCATTATGTGCATGTTTGCCGATTTGCTTAGCGAAGAGGTCGCTTCCGGAGAAGGAAATGTCTTCGTCGCCATGTTTGGGATGCACGGAGAAAGCTATCGCGTCATTTGGCCGCTTGTCGGTGGATTTGTCGCTTTAATCGTCTTAGTTGGCGTTGCCGCCTTTGGCTTCTTAGCGGGGGATAAGGCCAAGAAAATCATCCCTCTTGTGGAATTTGTTCTTGGGCTTGCTGTCGGCATTCTCTTCTTCTTTGCCGCTGATTTTTATGTCAATATCAACGGTTTGGATGCCTTGAGAAATTTCGGCGTCACTTTGGGCGCTGGTTCCATCTGCGTTATCGTCTTCTCTTTCTTAGCGGCGGCGATTGGCGCTCTCAATTTCTTCGTGGATCGCAAATCGAATTAATTGAAATCATCTTCCTTCCCTTCCTGGCGAAGGGATTTTTTTATAGCCTTTTTTCAGTAAAACGTCCTCGATTTCATCCGCTACGCGCGGCAAATCTTTTTCAATCTCAAAACCCCAATAACGAAGGACCGTATATCCTTCTTTTAGAAGGTGGGCATTAACTTCTTGATCGCGGGAAATGTTGCGTTCGATTTTTGGGATCCAATAATCCGTATGGGAATGGATTTTGGTTTTATTCTCTTCGAAATGGTACCCGTGCCAAAATTCGGAATCACAGAAAACCACCACTTTATATTTTTTAAAGGAGATGTCAGGATGGCCAAAGATGTATTTGGAATTCGCCCGATAACGAAAACCGCGGCGATACAATTCTTTCCGCAATTTCATCTCGATGCCCGTGTCTTTGCCCCGAATCCGGCTCATCGTATAAGAAACGGTGGCTTCAGAACGTTTTGCCATAATCAGTCGACATAAGAAATGGTGTTGGTGATGCTCGCCTCATAAGTGCCTGGGACGTAATATTCCGTCTCATCCCCAATCACGAAAGTGTAGGTCGAATTGTAATCCCAAATCAGACCGCTGGACATATACATATTCAATTCTTTCGCCGTGCTTTCGTCATATGTTTCCTCGAAGAACATGCTTGCGGAATCAAAGATCCCCGATTTTCCTTCTTGGGCCGTGAAATCGATCCGTAAATCGTCTCCCCCTTTGGAAGAAGTCTGAAACCCTGCCAAGCCATTGTCTTTAGAATCGGCGATTGAGCCAACGGAATCGATTAATTCCAAAGCCTTGTCCACGAGTTTTGTGGAAATCGATTTGATGTAAGACGGGAAATCGATGAAAGGGACGATTTTACTGAACTCTTCTTTTCTGGCGCTGGCATAATCCGCTCCATTGAAAGAAACCAAATATCCTTCGGTGCTGGAATAGATGATGTCATAACGGAAATCATCGTGGCTTTGTTGTTTTCCTCGATGATTGGAATAATCGCCGGTGATGCTCAGATTGTATGGCTCTTTGACATAACGGAAATCAAAAGAAGCCGTGTTAAAGGTTTCATAAGTGAAAATCGAAGTGATCCGATCCTCTTCTAAATAGGAATGGAGGCTAATTTGACTGAAATCGTTATAATTCTTCGCCCGCATGCTGCTTTGGGTGGTTGTGATGGCCTCTCTGGCCGTGGCTTGGGTCACAGGGCGAGAATAAGAGGTGAGACTGCAAGAAGAGAGAAGGAAAGGAAGGAAATAGGTCAGAATGTTTTTCTTTTTGTCTTGTTTCATCATCCATCCCCCTTAATTGAATTGTGCGTTATAAAGATTATAGTAGAATCCTCTTTTCGCGAGAAGTTCTTCGTGATTCCCCATCTCAATGATCTCTCCCTCTTTCATCACGACGATAAGATCGCTGGAAACGATGGTCGAAAGACGATGGGCGACAACCAAAGAAGTTTTCCCTTCCATCAAGGCGTCAAAAGATTCGGAAAGCATTTTCTCGGTACGGACGTCGATATGAGAAGTCGCTTCATCCAAAATCACGATCTCCGGCTGCAAAAGCATCACCCGAGCCACGCAGATGAGTTGTTTCTCGCCAACGGATAATCCCGAGGTATCGCTGATCCAGGTGTCATAGCCTTGAGGAAGGCGTTCAATGAAGCCTTCTGCTTGCGCTTTTCTAGCCGCCTCTTCCACTTCTTGACGACTGGCTTCGGGCTTAGCGTAAGCGATATTCTCATAAACGGTGCCACTAAAAATCCAAGTGTCTTGCAACACCATGCCAATATGGTGGCGGAAAGCTTCTTTCTCTAACTCTTTCGTGGAAACCCCATTGGCAAAGAAAGAGCCTTCTTGAGGATCGTAAAAACGCATCAAAAGATTGATGAGAGTGGTCTTCCCACATCCAGTCGGCCCTACGAAAGCAATCTTATGGCCCTTGTAGACATCCAAAGAGAAATCTTTGATGATGGGACGGATTCCATCATAAGAGAAATGGATGTTTTTCGCCGCTAAGGAATCGATATTTCCTTGAATGATTTCCTGGCCTTCATTTTTATCTGCCGGAGAATGGATGATTTCATCGATTCTAGCAAAAGAAGCTAACGCGTAATCGATTTCCGCAATGACGTTAGAGATTTCATTAAAAGGAGCCATATAGTTAGAGGCGTAAGTAAGGAAGGCCGATAAATCTCCGATAGCAAACCCATCGATCCCTAACCTCTCAGGGGAATGGATGATTAACACCGCCCCGATTAACACCAAAGCAGCGTTGATAATGGCATTAACCAAGCGCGTCGAAGGGTTAATTGTGGAAGCCCCAAGATTGGCTTTAAATGTCGATTTCCTAAAATCGTCGTTAAGCGTCTCGAAGTCCTTTTCCCTTTCTTTGGCGATGCCTAGCGTGGCCACGGATTCGGAATTATTCAAGCTTTCTAAGGCAAAGGAATTCACCAAGCCTTGATCTTGCCGTTGTTGACGGAAATTCTTGCTGTTGAATTTGGAGACAAAACGGGAGACAAAAATCGAAATCGGAGTCAATCCGACCACGATCAGCCCTAAAATCCAATTCAAAGTGAACATGAAAACCAGCGTGATGGCGATGGCGACAACCCCATCATATAATGCGGCCAATCCGCTGACTAAGCCGGTTTGGACATTTTCCACGTCATTGACCATGCGTAAGAGCAAATCTCCTTTACGGGATTGGTCGATGGAGGAAATCGGGGCTCGCAAGGTGGCGGCGAAAATCTCCTTTCGCATCGTTTTGATGACTCTTTGGCCAAGAAGATAAGTGACATAATCGAAGAGATAACGGAATAGAGTACCGACCACCAGAAGAGAGGCCATCAAAATGAAATCGAAAGATAAATCCAAAGATTCCCAGGTCCTTGTTTCAATGGCAGCCTGCATCGCATTAATCGCTTTCCCCGCCAAGAAGGGAATCAGCAGTTTAGCGCCGGTGGAAAGCAAAGCACAAAACAAAGAAAACTCCATCAACCCATAAGAGCCTTTCAAATAAGGGAGGAATTTCTTTAATTTTCTCATTCTTTCGCCCCCTTCTTTTGCATCTCATAGATCTCTTCATAGACGGAGCAAGTCCGTAACAATTCTTGGTGGGTGCCTTGGGCAATGATTCGCCCTTTGTCAAAAACGAGAATCAAATCGCAATCTTTTAAAGAGCCAGCGCGCTGAGAAACGATGATTTTGGTGAGTCCGGGAATGGATGAGATATTCTGGCGAACTTTTTGATCGGAAAGATAATCTAAGGCGGAAGTCGAATCATCTAAAATCAGCAAATCTCCTCCTTTTAAGAGGGCTCTGGCAATCAGTAACCTCTGTTTTTGGCCTCCCGAAAGATTAGCGCCCCCTTCATCGACGGGGTGATCTAAATAATTGCGATATTTCGAGACGAATTCATAAGCCAAGGAACGTTTTAGGGCATCCGTCATTTCTTCTTCGGTGGCGTCCTTTTTGCCGAGCAACAAATTAGAGCGGATGCTTCCTTTGAACAAAGATGGTTTTTGGGAGACTAAAGAAATTTCTTCCCTCAAAGAATCTAAGTCATAATCGTCAAGAGGCCTCCCACGATAAAAAATTTTTCCTTCCGAGGGTTCATAAAGTCGCTCTAACAAAGAAATCGTGGTCGATTTCCCTGACCCCGTGCCACCGATTAAACCAACCCACGCCCCTTTTGGAATCTTGAAGCTAAGGTCTTTAACCGCTGGTTTGTCTCCTTTTTCGCCATAAGTGAGAGAGACATGATCAAAAACCACCAAAGGCGCATCCTTTTCTTCGTCTTGGCGGTGGTATTTTTTCTGATTGACGATCTCGGGCTCATAAGCGAAGAAGGCGTCGATCCTCCTTTTTGAAGCAGAGGCTTTGTTCAAAGAGACGATCAGGCGAGAGAACATAATCAAGGCTGCTAAGGAAGAAACCAAATAGGAGATTAAGGAAACCAATTGACCCAAGGTAACAAAACCCACGTTTGAGCCCTCCTCAACCACGCCAAAACGGTATGACAGATAAACCACAAATACCATCCCTAGATTAATGAAAAGAAAAGTAAAAGGATTGATGAGGGCATTCAATTTCGACATGCTCATGCTCTTCTTCTCATAAGAGGAAATGGAGGTGGCAAATTTCTTCTCTTCGTAATCTTGTTTGTTGAAAGCGCGAATCGGCCTTGCTCCCTGGAGGGCGTCGTTGGATAAGATTGAGATCTCATCTAAATTCGCCTGAATTGCCGCATATTTTTTAGGCGAGACCAGCATGACGATACCGATGATCAAAGAAGATAGAAGAATCGTGGCAAGGAAAATGATCCCGCTTCTCCAATCGATGACGAAAGACAGAATCGTCGCTCCTAAAAGCAAAAACGGCGGGCGGAAGATCAAACGCATAAACATCATGACTCCGTTTTGCATCGAGAACGAATCATTGGAAATCAACGTCAGGGCCTTTTGTTTGCCATACCGATTCAAATCCGCTTCCGAAAGTTCTGTGATATGGTCATAGATGTCCTTCCTAAGCTGATAGGAATAATCTGCGCTGACCCTGGCGGCTAGATATTGCGCGCCCATCGTGAAAAGGAAGCCTAAAATCGCGAGCAAAAACAAAAGGAGACTCAATTTGATGGTGAGATCCATATCGTTTTTGGCAATCCCGTCGTCGATGATATAACGCACCAAAAAGGGAGTCGCTAGCTCCATTACGCATTCCAATAATTTCAACGTAGGCCCAAGAAAGACTTTGAAACGTTTCCCTTTCAAAGGCGACAATGCGGTTTTTTTCATCCTTACGCCTTCTTCTTTGGGTCCTCTTCCGTCACGTTTTCTTCCTCGTCTTTGGTTTCGATGAAATCGATTTCCCCGATTTCTTCCTCGCCGTTCTGCGATAAAGTATTGATTAAATGATACCCATCACGTGTATTTCCGGCGACACGATTGAAAGCTTTGGTGTTTTGTGAGAATTTTACGTCTTCGACCGTGTTGAATTCCCAATCGATCGTCCCAGGAACGAAGCCGCAGAATAGATTGCCGACATCGACGATCAAAGCGGGATTTGGATAAGTGATCTGAAAGCCGAAAACATTGCTTTCGGGATCGAAATAGGTTGGTTTAAACGTATTAGGCACATAAAGGTCATAACGATCTTTGACATTGCCAAAATTAATTAAAGAACCAGAGAAAGTGTCTAGGTCAAATTGAGGGTCCCCTTTGACGATGCCAGAAAGGTCTGCCAAAGTATTGAGTCGTTGATTATTGTCCGAAGATTCGGTAAGCAAATCCCCAATCAGGAGGTTATTCCCAGCCATCAAAGAGAAGGCAAATGAGGCGAAAAGATACATACGCATGGCCTCAAATTCATTTCGATCGGTGCCGATGCCCTTTTCATAAAGTTTTCCTAAACGATAGCAAAGGGAGGCAAAAACCATCGCATCTTTTCCCGTCGTGAGGACAAATCTTGCATAGCATTCAGGGAAAATCTGTTTTAAAACCGTGTAGGCATAAGACTCATCTTTCCTGACGTGAATCCCATCAAGGTAACAATCGGCAAAATGAAGCAGCCCACTCATGGAGCCAAGCGCCATTGCTTTGGCGAAACATTGGTAAGCAAGATCCGGATCTTCTCTCCCTAATAGCCCGCTTTGGTGCAGAACGCCAAGGCGCGTCAATGCGTCTCCGTCATATTGCAACGACAGACTCGAATACCACTTTAAGGCTGTGACTGGGTCTTTAGGGGTGAATTCTGTCCCAAATTCATATAACTCTCCTAAAGAATAGGCAGCATCGGAGGATTGTAAGGAGGCAAGAAGCGAGAGATATTTGATGTAAAGGTTTTCATTTTCTTTTTTGTGGGTGATTTTGTTTTCCCGGTAACGATTCACGAATTTCTCAGCGCTTTGCGGGTGTTTGTGCATATAATCCTCGCCAAAATAAGCTAGGTTAATGGCTTTCAGGTCCTCATGGTCAAAAGAAAAGCCGGAAGCATCGCCCACTACCGCATCCATGCCGCATTCTGGGCAAAGGGCAGTCACGCCGTTATCATCGTTGGACCAATCGTTCACTTTTCTTGCATCATAAGTTTGACGGCAGAACAGGCAGGAGCATTTCTTGGACTTAAGAATGTCCATCTCATTGTTGGCCGTGTGCTTGAAAACCTCAGGATATTGATTTTTTTCGTATTTCATGGTTTTAGTCTACGCCTTTACGCGTGGGTGCGCAAAGCATATACACAATCTTAAACTATTTAACCGCAGAAGGAAAAAGTATAATATACGTTAGTATGAGAAAGAGTGTGCGTGGCATCGGGATCGTCTGGATTCTCGCCGGGATCTCTCTTGGGGTGATCGGAATTCTTGTCGGTTCTTTCCAAGATTTATCCCTCGCCAAAACGATTTATCACGAAAACAATCTTTTCGGAAAAGTCGTCGGCTACATCGGATCTCTGCCCGGATATGTGGTCTTCGGTTTCGCTGGCGTTTTTCTTGGCCGTTATTTTCTCTCTGAGGAAAAGAAAGTCTGGCATATCCTCGGCTATGTGGCGAAATATGGTTTCCCGCTGATTGTGGGGTTGATTTATGGCTATGACGTCTTAAAGGATTCTTTCGGGACGTTAGTCGGCCTAGGCGGCGGGGCCGTGTTGGTTTTCTTGCTGGATTTTTTCCTTTCTTATCTTCTTAAGAACGTTACCAGTCCGAAAGAGGATTTCAAAGATGCTTTGATTCTTCTTTTTGCTTTCGTTTTTGGCTTGGGCCTCACTTTGCTTTTAAAACATTTCATCATCCGCCCCCGCTATTTGTATTTGGCGACGCTCGAAAATACGGACGAATTCCGTGCCTGGTACGATTTTTCTTCGACTTTATTGAAAGATCATCCTGAGCTTGACCACGATCTGGTCGCCAGTGCCCCTTCGGGACACACGATGTTAAGCGCTTTGGGGTTAGGCTCTGTTTTATTGGCGAAAAACCATAAGAAAACGCAGGGTAAAGAATGGATTTTCTCTTTGGTCTCCCTTCTTTGGACACTTTTTGTCGCCATTGGCAGAATGAGTGATGGCCACCACTTCCTTAGCGACATCTCTTGGTCGATGTTGCTTGGCTTTGGTTTGATCGGTTTCTTCGCTTTTGCTTTGGGACATTCTTATCCGGAATTTGAAAAGAACGCAGAACAGCGGCGGATTTATCGATGGAATGAAGCCTTGATCTCCCGGAAAGAGAATTTTGACACCATTCTCGTTAGCCAACGTTCTTTCCAGATGATGCGGCGGAAAAACGCCCGCCTGCACGTCAAGAGCAAAACCACATTGTGCGTCCGAAGAACACGCAAAGGCGGATCAATAAAAATCGGCAACACCTATAGAAGATTGAGGGTCAAATCATGTTCGAATCCAAATACCTAAGAAGCAAGACGTTCCCCAAGCGTTTTCGTAGACCCCGTATCTTCGAAATCGATTTTGTAAGAGGGTTTGACATCATCTTGATGATTTTGATTCATCTTTGTTTTGTGGCTTCTGGCTCGGGGGTTATTTCTTTCTTTGACAAAAGCAGCCAATCCCTGGAATGGGTCAATGCGATGAACGAATTCTTCGGAAAAGTCTTCTGGGGAATCGTCAATGCGAATGGCATTGATTTGGCTAGATCAACGGGAGGAGCTTTTTATGCCGCCTCCCCTGGCACCGTAAAAGCCTTGCGGCTGATTTTCCTCGAGGTTTTCTTCTCGGGGTTATTTGTTTTCCTGTCCGGCATTTCTTGTTCCTTCACGCGGAATAATGCGAAACGGGGTCTTCAATTGGCATATGTCGCCGAAATCATGACCGTTCTTCTTTTCTTATTGAGCGGTATCCTTCGGGGGTTTAAAGAACCTCTCAATCCATTCGGTAAACCTGAGGTTTGCATCATTTTAGGGATTTTGCAAAGCATTGCGATTGCTTTGCTGGTGTATGCTTTGTTCGATCACTTCTTTCCGAAATATTGGCAGACTTTCCTGGCGGCGATTTTTCTTACCATCATCGCCATCATCACTTCCTATTATTACACCGATGCCAATGGGTCGATCTATACGGCGAATTTGCCTGAGGATTGGTGGAAATTGTTATTGGGCTTGGCCCGTTATGGCGAAGATTATTTCTCCCCTACCCAAATTTGCGCGGTCATGTTCTTAGGCGCCTCCTTCGGGAAGGTCATTTATCGGAAAAGACAATCCTTGTTGCCTTCTCTCTTGCCGACAAAATGGGCCAGACCGATCCTCTTTTTGGGGAGACATTCCTTGGCCGTTTATATCCTTCATCAGCCTCTCATCTATCTCTTCTTCGGTCTTTTCTATCTTATTTTGGGATATCGTTTTTAATCATCCAGGAGGAAACGAATTATGGACAGCATCGATTTACATTACCTTTCTAACCCAGAAACCATTGGGGTCAACCTTTTGCCAGAACATTCTTCCCACCACTTCTTTGTGGAAGGGAAAGAGCCTCTCTTCTCTTTGAACGGAGATTGGGATTTTTATCGTTCCAGCGGGTGGACGGAAGAATTGCTTGATCCTGCCTTTCTTGCCTATAAGAAAGTCAAACTTCCTCGTTCTGCCGAAATGGAAGTTCCTGAGGAACTGATTTACACCAATACCGAATATCCTTGGGAAGGGAAAGAAGATCTAAAAGCAGGCGAAATCAACCTTCTTCACGATCCCGTCAACCTTTATCGGAAAAGATTCCGTCTCCCCAAAAATTTCAAGGGAGAGAGATATCTCCTCCGTTTTGAAGGATTTGAAACAGCGATCTATGTCTATTTGAATGACCATTTCGTCGGTTATTCGACGAGGCTTTATGTCGATTCGGAATTCGATATCACCCCATATTTAGAAGAGGAAAATGAATTGCTGATCTACAATTTTCGCTGGAGTGCTTCTTCTTGGATCTTAGATCAAGATTATTGGAAGATGTCTGGCATTTTCAGAGACATTTCTCTTCTCGCTCTCCCCGCCCTCCATTTAGAAGATATTGATGTCAAAACCGATTTAATTCACGGCCTGAAAGATGGTTTTTTGAATCTTCAGGGCAAAACCACCGGAAAAGGTCAGGCTGAAATCGCTTTATGTCAGGGGAAGAAACTGTTCGTCCACGAGAATGTGGCGATAGAGAATGGCTCGTTCCATTTGGAAAAAGAGATTAAGAAAATTCTTCCTTGGTCTGCCGATAAACCGAATTTATATTGGCTCACCATCACCTTATTTGACGAAGAAGGGAAAGAAAGCGAGACTTCTTCTTTAGAAATCGGCTTCACCCATCAAGAGATCAAGGACGGGGTCCTTTATTTCAATGGGGAGAAATTATTGATCAAAGGGGTGAATCGTCATGAGGTCGATTCTCTCTATGGCCATCATGTTCCGTTAGAATCCCTCCAATTCGATCTTTCCTTGATGAAGAAAAACAACATCAACGCCATCCGCACATGTCATTATCCGAATGAGAAAAGATTTTATGAATTAGCGAACCGCATGGGCTTCTATGTGATGGATGAATGTTGCATTGAATCCCACGGACAATGGATCAATTCCAATGGAGATGCCTCTTTATGGATTCCGGGATCGAATCCGAAATGGAACAAGATTGCCTTAGACCGCGCTCAATCGATGTATGAGAGAGACAAAAACAACCCTTGCATCTTCTCTTGGTCGTTAGGAAATGAATCCGCCGGTGGCACTAATATGATTGCTGAAGCCGATTATTTCCACTCCGTCGATAAGAAGCGTGTCGTCCATTATGAGCCGGAAAACTACGACCCGTCCCTCACGGATCATTTGGATATGAAATCCTTTATGTATGCCAAACCAGCGGATTTGGAGAAATTCCTGAAAACGAATCCCACCCGTCCGACCATTGAATGTGAATATGAGCATGCGATGGGCAATTCCTGTGGCAATTTCGATGAATACATGAAACTTTTCCGAAGCTATCCTAATGCCATCGGAGGCTTTATCTGGGATTTCATCGACCAGGGGCTTTATGTCAAAAACCCTAGAGGAAAAGGGAAAGCCTGGGTTTATGGCGGGGATGAAAACGACGTCCCGAATGACCGTAATTTCAATTGCAATGGCATCCTCTTCTCCGAGAGGAAAGACGCTTCTCGCTCAATGAAATTGGCAATCACAAAGAACGTCTATTCTCCAGTCCAAGTCAATTTCGTAGAAAATGAGATCCTACTATCCTTGGACCCGGGTTTTTTGAAACCGAGCGATTTTAACCTTGTCTTAATTGAGATGGTCAATGGAGAGCCTAAAGCCAAACGTAACTTATTTTGGAAGGGAGAAAACAAGCTGCCTTTGCCATCCGCTTCTTTTGAAGGGGAATGGGTAAGAAAAGTCGTTGTCTTCCAAAAAGGGATTGGCGAAATCGCTTCTTTCGACAATTCTGACTCTGTTTTCTCTTATGAGGCGGAAGAGCCTAGGAAAGCCCTTAAGAAAGCAGAGACTTTACGTTATGTAGGCTATCATGAAGAAGGCTTCTCGATGGTTTTTGAGAAATATGGAAGCGAACCTGGCTTATTGGGAATCAACCTCGAAGGGAGAGAACTCCTCGTTCGAGCGCCACGCCTTACTTTCTGGAGGCCGGCGACAGACAACGACAGAGGAAATCTCTTCTGCGTTAAATCCTCGTTATATCTAGGCGCTTCCCGATGGAATTATCCTGTCAACACCCTTGATAAGGACAGCACCTTGACCTTCACTTATCTAATTGGAGCCTTAGGGGCAAAAGCCGAACTTTCTTATCATTTCGGAGAAGGAAGATATGTTGATATCGAAATCCGTTATCATGGGGCCAAAGGAATGCCATCTTTGCCATGTTTTGGCATTGATTTCGCCTTCAAGAAAGACCTAAAGAAATATCGATATTATGGAAGAGGGCCTTTGGATTCTTATTCTGACGCTAAAACGGGGACAACACTAGGAACCTTTGCTTCCACGCCAGAAGAAAACCTTTTGCCTTATTCTGTGCCTCAAGAATGCGGAAATCGCGAAGAAACGAGATATGTCGCTTTGCCATTCCGTGGCCATGAGTTGCGTTTTGAAGCCCTGGAGCGCCCTTTCTCCTTCCATTATCTCCCTTATGATGAATTCCAGCTGGATGATGCTCAACATCTTGATGAGCTTCCTCCTTCCTATGAAAACCACCTCACCATCTATGGTGCAATGCGTGGCATTGGGGGAGATGATTCCTGGGGGGCGCCAGTTCATCCACAATATGAATTGGACGGAGAAAAGGAATATTCCTTGAAGTTCCGTTTGTTGGTTCGTTAAAATTTGGCTTGCAACGATGATAAGAAAAAGCATTTACGATCAATTTCACGAAACGGCCCTAATTTACCCGCACAATTTCTGTATCCGTTTTGAGAATAAAACTTTAAATTACGCTCAATTTGACAAAAGAGTCCGCAAAACCGCAAGAAAGTTGTTGGCGCTAGGCATCAAGGAAAAAGACATCGTCTCCGTCTCAATCCCTAACTGCATCGAAGCGGCCGAGCTTTTCTATGCGATCTCGATGATTGGAGCCATCTCTTATAACATTCATCCGTTAACTCCGCCAGAAACGTTAAAGAAATATATGGATAGCGTCGGTTCAAAAGTCCTTTTCTGCCTTTGGAATTCCGCTTTCAAAGACCGCGATCATTTCCCTTCTGATTACACGATTGTCGGTATCAATCCTTACATCCACATTAATCCGGTCAAATCCACTTATTTCCGGGCGGTTGGGAAAAACAGAAACGGTCTTCTGCATTACCATCGTTTAAAGAAAGTCCGTGACAAAGATCTTACTATTGTCCATCCTGACGAGGAAGAAGATGCTTTATATCTCAATACCGGAGGTACCAATGGTGACCCTAAAGTAGTCCGAATCTCCTCTCGAGCTATCAATGAAGTAGGCAAAGTCTCTTATGAATTGATCGGCGGTAAGATTGAAGACATCATCCTTTTTGCGGCCATCCCTCTATTCCATATTTTCGGATTAGGAATGGGGTTGGTGACTCCTCTTTCTTTCGGGGCAGGCACGGTCTTGATGCTCAAATTCAACACCAAAGAAGCCATCAAACATATTCGTAAGGGACATACCACCACTTTGCTTGGTGTCCCTGCTATTTATAGCGCTTTGCTTTCCAACAAAAAATTCTATGGCGACCATTTAAAGAAACAATTGATCGCTTACGTGGGAGGAGACGCGATCTCCCAGTCTTTGTTGGATAATTGGAATAACACGATGAAAATCTGGGGTTCTGATGCCCGTCTTTATCAAGGCTATGGTTCCACAGAAGCCGATGTTTGCATCGTCAACACGAGATTCCATCGCTCCCGGAAAGGGTCGATTGGGAGACCTCAAAGAGGAGAACGGGTCAAAATCGTCGACCCTGTTTCTTTGAAAGAAATGGCAATTGGCGAATGCGGGGAGATTTGGAT
>CADBIO010000032.1:1789-15974 GCA_902794835.1 uncultured Erysipelotrichaceae bacterium | reverse complement strand
TATTGACGGCGATCCACATCAAAAGGAAGTGAGAGACGGGATAAATCAACATCAAAATGATGAAGAGATTCGTCGCCCAATTCTTCTTGAAATTAGATTTGCGGGAAAACCCTATATTTCGCTTCGCAATCAAGGCAGACATAAGTTAGTCGCTTAATCCTGCAGTCTTTAACCAAGAAGCCCATCCGGATTTGACCTCGCCATACATCGTTTCGCCAATAATAGCAGAAGTATAGCTGGCTGGCTCGGAAGCCGCTTTGTCGTAATAATAAGTATTGCCCGCCCATGGCATGACCTTGTTGGTGGTCAAATAAGTGATCGGATTCGTCGATACGATGCTGATATTGGTGTTGGAAAGTTTTTGATGGATCGATTTGATATAGGTATCTCCGTTTTCGATGGCGGAAAGGTCGACATCGCTATAATCGAAGGCCAAGAAAGAGCCTTCGGTATCTTTCACGAAAATCTCGCCTGCCTTAGCGGTGGCCATGAAGTTCAAGAACTGCTTAGCTAAATCTTGGTGCGTCGAAGCAGATGGGACAATCATCGAATCCCCGAAACCAACCATGAAGTTGACTTCCTCGCTTTCGGCAGTCGCTTTCGGCGTCTTCATCAAAGCGATATCGAAATCTAATGGCCCTTCATTGGTTTGCTCTAATTCATATTTGCCCCAAGAAGCGTATGGGATCATCGCCGCCTTGCCCAAAATGAAATTGGCTCTAGCGGAAGCGATGGTATCGGAATAAGAAGTGGTCGTGCTGTTTGCGGAATTATTGGCAATCAGATTCCACCACATATCATAGGCTTGATAGAATTCTTTATAGCCGTTTGCTGGGTCATAAACCTCATAACCTTTGGCATAGGTGCCATCACTGCCTTTGTAAGCTTTGATGGTTTCCCACTTTTCTTTTCCTGCCAATTGATACCACCATTCAAACATTGGATAGTCCCAATAATATTGGCGATCCTTACCGGCCCAAGCGAACGGTTTGACCGTTTCACGTGCACCGACTTGAATTTTTGCATCGATGATGGTTTGGCAAAGGGTGACCAACTCATCATAAGTGGTTGGCACGCTCCAACCATTGTCCTGGAACATCTTCACGTTGTAGATGAAGCCACCAGCGCCTTGCGTATAAGGAACTTTGTAATAATGTTCGGTTCCGTCTTCGCCAGAAATCTTGGATAAATCAGCGGCGCCTTCGACCAAACGGTCTTTGAAAGTGCCAGAGAATCCATCGACAGCGGTGGTGTATAAATCATCCAAGTTTGCGAGATATCCGTTTGCGGCGAAACGCTGCCAAGGGATGTCATGAGACATAAATAAATCGTAGTCAGAGCCATTCTTCAACGAAGACTCCAGGGTGTCCAATAAAGAAGTGGAGACGTCATAATGAACCGGAATCCCGGTTTTTTCGGTGAAAGCTTCGCAGACGTCTTTGAGCCATTGTTCGCCATAACCACCGTTATAGGCACAGATCCAAAGCTCGTCGTCAGATTTGGCCGGGGTGTTGTTTCCGCCGCAAGATGCTAATAAGGCGATTCCCGTTAAAGCCATGATTAGCGAAGAAAGTTTTCGTTTCATTTTTGCCCTCTTTTTGAACCGTCCCACAATAAGGAAATCGGTTTCTTAAATTTCATAATTAAATTATGTAAATCAAACAAAGCCTTGTCAATGTTTTTTAGAAAGCGCTTACAGTTTTCGGTTTGTTTATGTTGTTTAAATCTAGTTGTTGTGCTATCTTTTTTGTAAGAAATCGGTTTCTTAGGAGGGCTATGTTATGAAACGCTCAAACCATCGCTTATTTTTGCTGTTTGTCTTAGTGCCAACGGCGTTGACAGCTTGTGGCGGCAATACAGAAAAAAGTAGTAGCGCAGAAGTGGTTCCCCCCACCACCTTCAATGGCACGGACTATTACGATGCTATTAATGAAAGGGTCGGTTTTGAAAACGGCGATCTCGATTTTGATGAAACCTTATCCGACGGCGTTCTTGCCGATGATAATTGGTGGGTTTTGGATGGCTATTGGGATGCCGGTGGAGAAACCAATTGGCATAATGGCGTCCGCTCCCGCAACGTTCGTTACATCAAAGATGGCAACAACACCTACTTAGGAATTCGCTCTCGTGGCATGTATTCCCGCGATTCTGATTTGGCAAAAACCTCGGCCGGTCGCGTCAAACCAGAGGGTGCGGTCATCATGAGTAAGAATTTTTTGAAACCGGGACGATTTGAGATTGACATGCGCACCATGCCTCGCGAAGGCTGCGTGACAGCGATGTGGACTTATTATTCTGCCACGAACAATGAAGAAACAAGCCAAAACGAAATCGATATCGAGTTGGGTGGATCTGGCCAATATAAAAATGAATGGACTACAACTTGGACCACCCACACCACCAAAGAGACCGACTCCGTGGATTGCTCGCCCATCACTTATTTCAACGATGGGAAATTCCACAAATACACCTTCGACTGGTATACGGATTATCTAGGCAGTGGAAAAACCTGGATTGATTGGTTTGTGGATGGCGTGCTCATCAAATCCATCACGGGTGACGCCGTTCCGTTTACGGCCATGCCTTTATGGATTGGAACGTGGCTTCCTTCTTGGGCAGGCAACCCTTACTTCGACACGGATTATTTGATCATCAAAGAGATTTCTTACAAACAATTCGATAGCCTCACGCAATATGCTACCGATGCGAGAGGCAATCCAGGCTACGCACCGAAGAAACCTAGTGTCGTCGCCCCGGAAACAATCTCCTATTCTGACGTGGACAAAATAGAAAAATTAAGCAACGGCTCCATGGAATCCTTAGATATGTGTGCTGCCGATTCTTCTTATTATGGCTGGAATGTCGAAGAAGCATCTAAGGGGAGCGTGTCATTGAATTCGGATAAAACGGAAGGGTCGCATTCCTTTGCTTTGACGGCAGGGGGAGATGATGGATCTTCCTATTTCGGGGAATACCTCAATCAAAAAGTCACCTGCCTTTATGAAGGTTTCAAACTTCATCTTAAAGTCGATGCTAAATTACTTGATGCTTTTTCCAGCGGAAACATTGAGATTCGCTACCTTAAATCCTCAGGCGTTGAGGTTTCTAACGAAATTGTTGCGGTGGAAGGAACTTCCTGGCGCACCATAGAAAAAACAATTACGATGCCAAAAGGAGCGGAGGTTTTACAAGTCGGGATCACCTCCGAGACTGGCACGGTCTATTACGATAACGCCTCTTTGAGATACGCTTAATCAATCAAAAGAAACCCGCCTAATGGAGAATATGCCCCAAATCCTAGGATGCTAGGAGGAGGGGTTTTCTGAAATTCAAATTAGAATTCGTAGTCGACAGCCCCAAACACATTATCTATCGCAAAAGAAAATGGATGCCCCTTTGGAGCATCCATATCGTTCTTCTCGATATCACTAATGAGCCCTTGAGAAAACAGGGATATCAGATTGACGGGCCTTTAGTGTGGCAGATTATTGCTTTTTCTTCTTTCGGATGAAGAAAGCAACACTGGTGACGGTGACAACTAACCCAGCAACAACGACGAGACCAATGATCGAATTTTGTTTTTTCTCGAGATTGGCGAACAGGATGCTGTTGGAAGGGCGAGCGGTCTTGGTTTCCAAGAAATCCTTAAGGTAGGAATAATCGCTTTCCGAATATTTTCCTAGAATGAGGTTGTAGAGTTCCAGTGCCTTTGCGGCATTCGTGCCGGTTCCTTTTTTCAGGGTCACGCGATCAGCATAGAAGACATTCTGGTACATGTTGGTGACATCGTTCCAGACGGTTTCGGTGACAGTCATGGCAACGCCGTTCGGATCACAGGCCGCGCTTAAGGAGTTAAAAAGATATTCTGCATAGCTTTCCGCGGTGAAATAGGTAAAGGTAGTTGGTGCTGCAGCAGATTCATCGGAATTAGAATAGTTCGAACCATCGCCAACCGCGGTGATCGTGACCGTGTAGGTGGTCCCCTCGGTCAATCCCGTTAAAGCACCATCAAGTCTTCCGCCATTGGTGATGGCGTTCGAAGCTACCCTTGTATCTCCGCTATAGTAGTTGATCAAATAAGAAGAGGCGTTAGAAACGGCGGCAAAGGCGACTAGATATCCACCATCGTCAATTGGATTCAAAACGACACCTACCGGGGTTGCTAATTTTTCCGCGACATCGGGTTCTACGGTGATTTCGCAAGTTGCGCTTGCGCCATTGCTAAGGGTGCCAGTTAATGTTGCTTTGCCTTCTGCTACACCAGTGATTGTGGCGGTGGTTCCGCTGCCACTCACAGTAAAGATATTCTCGTCGCTGGAGGTCCAGGTTACAGTATCAGCTCCCGTGGTTGCCACAACGGAAGACGTCTTTCCGACTTTCACTCTTGCCTCACTTGGCAAGGTGATGGTGTCTGCTGTCGGTGCGGTGCCATATTGCAAATAACCGACGATATCGGTTGCGTTGTAGAAGGTGATGAGGAGATAAGAGACGTTCCCCTTAGCACCAGCGGTGTAAATGGTGTTGCCGACAAAGAAATTGCCAAAGGTATCGGTCCAATCCTTGAAAGTTGCACCCGTATAAGTGTTAGTGCCATCAGTCGCATCATAAGAGGTGATTTCACCGAATTCGGTTGTTGGTTTGACTGGGTATGAGATTTTCACATAATTGTCGCCATACCATTCGTTGATGGAGGTTGCGGTAATGGTAGACGCCCCCTCTGTCACGGTAACGGCGCACTCCGCATAATTTCCGTTCTCTAATTCCGCTTTCAAAGTAGCGGTACCAGCGCCAACGCCAGTGACGGTCGCTGTGGCTGTAGTTCCAGAAACGGTAAAGACACTCTCGTCGCTGGAAGTCCAGGTGACGGAAGTCGCAGCCGTCGTGGCCTTGATGTTTTTGGTTTTGCCAACCGCGACCTTCAAAGTCGAATCTAAAGTGATGGTATCTTCGGTGGCAGGCTCTTGATAGGCGGCGCCTAAGAAATTGGCGGTGCAAGTGTAGTCGTTTCCGTTATAGGTGAACGTGAATGTGAGTGTGGTGGTATAACCACTGTCAGGAGCCCCGCTCATAACGAAATAGAAACGGACAGACGAGCCTGTAAAATCCGAAACTGTATCACATTTGCAGCTCCAACCCACTGGATTTCCGCCCGGATCTTTGACTGCAAATTCAGAGACAGTCACATCCTTTGAAATGTTGCTGTAGGTGCTCATTCCAAAATCATTTGGATTCAAATAAAGCCAAATGCCAGCCCCCTCAATTTTTGAGTTTGTTAACGGAGCCAAAGAAGTCGCTTCAGCGCGAACTTGTTCTGCGGTTTGTCCAAAGGCGGTGTGTACTGCGACGCCAACGGCACCGATGCCAAGCAAAGCGGCACTTGCTAGGGTAAGAAGTTTCTTTTTGTTTTTCATGAATCTCCTCCAAAGAAAACACTGATAAGCGTTTGTTTATGTGTGTTCCTACGCACATTATAATGTTAAAGAAATCGGTTTCCAAACAAAAAAATGTTGGAAATATCGTTCCTTTTTAGGAAACATCAAAAAGAAAATGAAACCCCTTTCAACAAAATGAAAACAAAAGGGCCGTTTACGGCCCTTCTAAAGTTTGGGAAAACTAGGAAAAAGTGGCAAGATGTTTCGTGAGGTTTGCCTATTCCTTTGCCGGTCCGGTGGATTCACCGATAAGCAAAGTGGAACGGATGATGATTTTTTCTGGCGTTTTTTCCTTTTTTTCGATGATGTCGATTAACGCCTTTGCCAATGCTTTTCCGATTTTGGTGGTGTCTTGTTTTACCGTCGTTAAATGAGGCATGACCAACTGAGAAACGGCCAATCCATCGAACCCTGTGACAGAAATATCGTGAGGGCAAGACAACCCCGCCTCATGGATCACGTTCAATCCGATAATCGCAGAAATATCATCGGGATACATGATCGCCGTAGGTGGGTTGATGCGGTGAAGAATGTTGTGGGTGATATTTCTCACGGAATCAAAGTCAAGATAACGGGACTCTACCAAGGAATCGTTTCTTAGAGGGATGCCCGCCTCCGCCATCGCTGCTTTGAATCCGTCGATACGCTGTTTGGAAACAACGGACTCCTCGCCATGGACGAAGACGATTTTCTTATGCCCTAAGGAGATGAGATGTTTGGTCAATTCTTTCATTTGGTCAAAGTTATTTGAACACACGCCCGTCACGCTTTCGCCATAATAGTCGAATGCAACCGAGGGGATAGGACTATCGATCACTTCTTTGATTTCTTCGTTGGACATATCACCGAAAAGGACGGTGCCAGCCACCGAACGGGAAATGCAATTTTCCAGGAAGGTTCCGTCTTTGCCATCGACATTGTGGGAAATGAAAAGAAGGTCATAACCATGGGTGTTGAGATCTGACTGAGCAGAATCAAGGATGTCCGTGAATAAGGCGTGTTTAAAAGGAGAGATGTTCATACCAAAATAGGCCAAGACACCGATGTTTCTGGAACTATGTTTCGACAACGATTTTGCACCCACGTTAGGGATATAATTCATTTCTCGCATCGTCTTCAAAACACGTTTTTTTGTCTTTTCGGGAATCGCTTGATAATTATTTATCACCTTACTGACTGTGCTCGGAGAAACCTTGCATTTTTTTGCTATATCGTAGATTGTTACATTTGCCATATTAATGCCCTCTCTAGGAAACTCCCTCCTGTGTTTCCTAATTTATCATGAATGAAGATATCATCGCAACTTTTTAAATCTTACACCAAAAAATGTGTTCTTTAGTTTCCTAATTACTTTGACAAACCCTTCCGAATGATTTCGGGAAAACGTTTCTTGTTGATCGAACGATCGAATAGGGAGTGGCTGTATAGAGTGAGGAAGAAATGGGAGAAACCAAAATAGAAAAGACCCAATAGCCCTATGGCAATGAAGGTGCCTAAGAGATACGGCACGAATTCATAAACAAAATAAGGCAACAAGAAGGCTATGAAGATCGGGATGTTTTTCAAGGCTGAGCCAAACAAGAAACGCACCCCGTTGCCCAAAAACTTAGTAGCCCTGTCCTGATAAATAATCTCTTGAGGCAACGCAAAAAGAATGACAACTACGAAACAGTAAAAGATTCCGTAAGAGACTGCGGCAAAGATGATTTTGACTGTAGGAACGATCGCTTCGTTGATCGCCAGAGCGGCAATATCCAATTTCAACGTCAAATAGAGCAAGCCGATGAGGAAAAAATAGAGCAAAAAGCGGGCCCCATTTTTACGAATTCCCTCAAAGAAATCCTCGGCAAGGGAAGCGCCTTCGCCCCAAGCGCGCTTCTTGAAAAAATAGAACGACCCCGCCGCACCAAGACCACCAAACGTGAGACACAAAGCCATAACGCCGTAAGTCAAAATGACGGAAAGAAGGTTTCCCTCCTCCAAAAGATTCATCAGATTAGAGGCAACCACCCAACCAAAAAGCGGGAGGTGGAAAAGCGAAGTCAACAAACTCGCCAAGACGAAATCAAAGAAGTGATATCTTAATGTATCTTTCAGTAATTGCCATCTGTTGCTAGGCAACGGGGCATCGCCAGGAATGATTTCTTTCTTATTTTGCATAACGGTCCAAAAAATAGTTTAACGCTTTAAAGCCAACGGAAGTGGGGGAAGAAAAATTTGGACTCCGGTTGGGGATAAACAAATAAACGTCCTCGCTCTTTTCCCCTTCTTTCTCAAAAGAACAGAGAGAGGAGAATTCCCAATTCGTGCGTTGGTCTGGATCGAAAACCTTCAATCCCCATGCCTGGGAGTAGGCTTCGTAGAATTCTTCTCCTTCGGTGAGGAAATCGCAGCCTTCCTTGAACGTTTCATCCCAAGCAACAAAATATTCTCCGATGATTTCTTTGAAACCCACGATTTCGGATTCAAATAGCAAGCAAATGTCACTGAATAGGCCATGCGTTTGGAACTGTGTGTTTTTCAAGGCGTCATTAGGGCCAACGTGATAAAGGTGGCTTTCAACGATGCCATCCTCTTTCAATGTGTCGGCAGTGTCTTCCGTCAATGTGTTATTTTCCTCGATGCCATAGCATTCGATGAAATAAGCGATTTTCTCATGATCCTTGACGGCATTCATGGAGCGGATGCCCACCTCAAAAAGCACGACAGAGGCGACGATGATGCAGACACACGCCCATCCGTATGAGACGAAAAAATCACCGACCTTGGTTCTGCCTTTATTCATTGTCCACCTCATAGGAAACAATAATGTTATCTAAGTAGGAAAGAGAAACTCTTTGCCCCTCCTTCAATTCGGTTTTTTCATTCACGGGTATCCCCAACGCCAAAACCCTCTCGTCTTCAGCTTTGACTTTGATGATGTGACATTGAATCCCTTCATAAGTGCAAAGCGCACCTCGGTTTTCTACAATCAGGCCTTTACATGCCGTCAATCGATGACTCTGGCTTTTGCGTTGAAATTTGAGCCTTGCTTGTGTTGGCCTTAAAAAAGAAACTGAAACGAACAAGATTCCAATGCCCAAAACAGAAGCGATAAAGCTCCCAAGAACGATCCAAAGCACCATGGTGTTTCTGTTTTGTAAGAGGAAAACCAAGGCGATCCAGCCGAGTAAAAAGATGACCAATCCAACGATTAATCCAACAAAGCCTTTCTTTTGCCTCAGCAATTTGCCAATTGTTTGTTCCGAAACGAGCGAGATTTTCATATCTTAATTGTAGCTTTTTATCCTAAATCTGTCAGTTTGAGACCTTTTGGGCTGTAAGCGCTTACGGGAAATTCTTGCGGAAGAGGGTTTTTATTTTATAATTAATCTAAAGAAACCGATTTCCTAACAAACTGGAAATATGATAAGGAGACTTAACTATGAAATTCAAGAGGCCTTTATTGATTTTGGCGGCATCCTTGTTATTGGTTGGCTGTGGTGGAAATGACTCATCGAGCAGCGGAACTACAGAAGATAGCGCCGCAACCGTCGTTTCTAACGAACCATCCGAAGAATCCGTTCCTCCTTCATCGGAAGACTCTTCCACCAGTGAAAATAGCTCCAGTTCAGAGGGCCATTCCGAGGAAATCCCCATCGGTTCCTTCAAAGGCACGATCAGCATTTTGCAAGGGGAAGAAACCGAAGAGAAAGAATTGGTGGAAAATAGCGGTGCTTATCATTTGACCGTGAACCTGGAGAATCTTCCAAGCGGGAAGAGCCTAACTGATTGCATTTTCACCTTCCCAAAAGATAACGCCCATATCTATTTCCAAGACGAATCTCCAGCGGTTTCCAATAAACGTTTAGCCATCATTATGGCCCAAGGAAAAGAGACAATTGAAGTAGAAGTGACTTGCGGTTCTGAAACCATTAAGGTCACCCGTGAGATCGAAATTAAGAAAAACAAAGCCCTGTACACCACGATTTCCACGCCAGATGATTTTTTCGAGAAAGTCTTGACCGCCACCGAAGGAAGGTTTGAACTTGGTGCCAACCTTGATTTAGGGGGAAGGAATACCGATGCTGTAGCAGCGGGTGTTACTTTCAATGGCATTTTAGATGGCAATGGTCACACCATTAAAAATTTCAACGCCAACCCAGGAAGCGATGGCACACATGGTGGCCTTTGGGCTTTTTTAGGCTCAGGTTTGGTTACTAATCTTCACCTCATCGGTGAGGAAAATCAAACAAAAGGCTTCGGTGGTTTGATTGCTGGAGAGATGCAAGATAAGTCGTTAGTTGATAATTGCTTGGTCGAAGTCACGTCTACTGTTGCCACAGGCGATGATTTTGATTGGACTTGGTGCCGTTCTGGCGGGGTTGCCGGTGTTTTGCGTGGCGAAATCCGCAATTCCGTTTTGGTGAATGCGGGCGAGAACCTGCAAGTGTTGACAGGCGCGCCATATGCGGGAACCAGTGGACGACACGCCATGACAAACATTTATTCCAACGTCGCTGAAAACGCCACCGTTCCGTTTATCCCTGACCCCAATCAGGATTGGTGTGGAAACGCCATTGTCACTGATTGTCGTTTCGACGTAGCCTTTAGCGACAGGAAGGCTAGTGACTATAACTTAGATTCTTCTGTTTGGACCTTAGTTGATGGAAAAATGCCAGCGCTTGCCCACGATGGCGAAGATGCCGTGATTTCTGCCCCAAGTGTTTCCGCCAAAGCGTCAAAAACATCTTTAATTGTCGGGAGCGGCACAACAAGCGAAATTATCATCAACGTGAGAAACGCTGGCGGAAGCGTGGTTTCTTACGGCTATACGACAAGCGATGATTTCGATACTTATGCTACTGCCAGTTTGGTTGATAACGTGATTGAGATTTCTCCGATTGCCGCTGGATCTGTAACGATCACCCCAAACGCCACCGTCGATGGCGATCTTTTAACGGCAGACCCAATCACCATCACGATCAAAACCCAAGAAGAGGGCGGAGAGGAAGACCTCTGGGACCCAGAATTTACTTTTGTGAAGGCCTATAACGACAACTATATCATGTTAGGTTATAAGACCAATCCATTCGATAACGCCTATGATTTCAGTTATTTTGTTTTAGACCATTCGGAGGAGCACCTTACTTGGCACAACAAAGACGGTGAGAATTACCAATTCTTTATCGGCACCAATGCCCCAGGCACCTACACTTTAACCTTCTACAACAGCAATAACGACGCCTATGCTGAAGGCTCTTTCACAATCGCGTAGAGGGACAATATGAAACGTCAATTCTTTTCTTTGTTAATGATGAGTTCGCTTTTTGTGGTGAATTCTTGTTTTCCCGACACCCACAATATGACCTCTAGCGAAGAAATTGTTTCCACGGGAAGCCACCAAGAGGAATCACAACCATCTGAATCGTCGAATCCAAGAAGCTCAGAATCTTATTCGCAAGACAGCGGAACATCGATTAGTTCCTCTTCCGAAGAAAAAGAAGAGCCACCAATAGGGAATGCTGTTTGGAATGGCGTTGAGGCGATTTCTGCGCCTAAAGGCCGTTATTTCAATCCGATGAATGGCGTTACTTGTTTTTCCAGCAACGGAATCGATTTAACCCGCTCTGTTTCCGTCTTCGGCTATGTCGATTGGGGCAGGACGGGTACTTATTCTTTAACATATGAGGTGGCGGTCGGAGAAGTAACAGGATCCATCAAACGATCGGTTGAAATTACTGACGGTTCGCTTCCGATAGTAACAAGAAATCGAACCGACGGATTAGATCGTTCTGTCACATTAGGATCGGGTTCTTATCGCACGGGTAATGTCGCTTCTGTTGAGGGAGAATCGGGAAATTTATTCAAACGCGCCCCATCTCCGATTTATTTAGACAACGAAGCCTTTAACAAAGGCCCTGTTCCAACCAATAAATTTTGGACCGGGATGATGTATTCCAACCACGGAGGAGCGACCAGTTTATGCTTGAATCCTCTGACGGCCGCCTACAAAGATGCGAACTCGTTTGGCCAATTCGGGCTGTCTTTGCAATATCGCAAAACGGGCTTCACGCAATATTTCTCTGTCGCTGACACGCTTCACACCCAACAAACCACGATGGAAAACTTCCGTTCAACGTTTGACGACATTTTGATTTTGCCCAATACCCACATGACTTCCTCTTACGTGACAATGGTGGAGGATTATGGGGAAAATTCCGTTGACATCGCCATGAGGAATTCCGTTTCTGGCGAAGACGAAATGGTCTCCCATTTTGATGAAGGATCGCCTTTTGTCTTTCATGAAGTAAAGGACCGCTCCGGCGTCATTTTGGATTTAAGAATCGCAGGAATTGACACCCCTTATACTTTCTACGACACCAACGGGACCAAAATCACGGGTTCTAACTATATGGGTGATGGATTGATTATTGGTATGCCCCACGCTCACTACGGGTATGCCACAACCTACCCGAGTACCGCGATTGGCGCCGCCCAATACGAGGACATTTATTTCTTGCTTAACGCCCCCAAAGGAACGAAATTCACTCTCTCGCAGGGCAAACACCCCAATGCCGCATTCTATTCTCGTATCGAGATGAATTTGATCAACGGGAATTATTTTTCTGTCGCCGGGGCAGATCATATTGCGATGGCCAAAGAGTTGCATTCCTATGGCTATACGAAGCCGTTGTTAGAGGGAGCTTCTTTCACTTGCGATGGTAACTCCGTAGAAACAACTTTCTCTTCAGCGGCGCAGCATCTTGACTCCTCTTCCCAAGAAAGATTGTTCTCGCTTTATCCCCACCAGTGGAAATACGCCGACACCGTAACGTTGGAAAACACCACCAGAACGTTCCGCGGAGTCACCAAATTTGCACCAGCGTCCTCCTTCTCGACCCATTATCGTTTCTATGGCGTGCAACCCTCCTTTGTCTATACGGATTTGATGGAGGTAGACCGATCGCTAGCCAAGGCCTACGTGCAACAGATTTTAGATGATACTATTCCAAGTCCGACTTTGTCTTTGGAATGGGAAGATTCTTCTAAAGATTTTGCCAACGCTCCAGGACCTTATTGGAACAGCAAGGCTTTGTATCCTCTAAGTCAAGGGTTGATCATCGCGGATCAACTCGGTGAAAACGATTTAAGGGACAGCGTCCTCGATCGCTTGGAGTATTTCTTGAAGGATTGGTACACCTATGGTGGACCCGATGACGTCCGTTATTTGTTTTATGATGAGACGTTCGGTGGATTGCTTTATAGCACGAACAACTTCAATACGAACGCGAGAATGTCGGATCATCATTTCACTTCGGGATATTTGGTTTTCGCTTCAGCGGTAGTTGCTATGTATGATGCCAATTTCCTCGTGGATTATGGTGAGATGGTCAAACTCTTGCTGAAAGATTATTTGAATTACGACTCCGACTCTCGCTTTCCTTATTTGAGAGGATTCGACACTTATGCTGGTCATTCTTGGGCCGATGGTATCGGTGATTTCGGTGACGGAAATGACCAAGAATCTTGCGGCGAAGCTTTAAATGCATGGACCGCGGGCTATTTGCTTGGCGTTGCCTTACAAGAGGAGAAGTTGGTCAAGACCTCTGCTTATGGTTTTGCCACTGAGCTTGTCGCCGTAAAGCAATACTGGTTTAACTATGACGAAGACAATTGGATTTCTTCTCTGTCGGCGAACACCCACGCTTTAGGTATCGTGTGGGGCGGCAAAAATAGTTGTGCGACTTGGTTTGGGTCGAACCCCGAATTCATCTATGGGATTCATTGGCTTCCGACAGGCGAATACCTTACCAACTACGCGCTCGGTTCATCCGAGAAAGCCGTTTTGAAAACGATTTATTCCGAGATGGAAAATCGGTGCGGTGGGGCACCTCGAACCTGGTTTTCTAATCTATGGGCCATCGAGGCGATTGTCGACTCCGCTAAGGCGTTGAACGATTTTGATGCCACGAAAATTCAAGGCGATGATTATAAAGACGAGCTAGCTGGATCGTATTGGATGGCTCACGGATTAAATACGTATGGCCAAAAATTTACGCAAGGTTATTTTGAAGTCAATGGTTCTGCTTCAGGTACCGTTTATGAGAAAAATGGCGCCCTTACCGGCATGGTTTGGAATCCTGGCGGAGACACAAATGTCACCTATGTGAATGGTAATAAGATGGTTTCCTATTCCGTTCCAGCCCACTCTTTCATTAAAATCTCTTTATGAGAACCATCGTCATCGGTGCAGGGCCCGCAGGAATGAATGCAGCAATTCATGCAGCCAGTGAAAATAATGAAGTCATAATCATCGAAAAGAACGAGAAAGCGGGAAAGAAACTTTTCATCACAGGCAAGGGAAGGTGCAATGTCACCAACAATTGCTCAGAAAGAGAATTTATCAATCACGTGGTATCAAATCCGAAATTCCTTTTCTCTGCGATTCATCGTTTTTCTAGCAAACATACGATGGAATTTTTTGAGAGCCGCGGCGTTCCTTTGGTGACAGAACGGGGGAATCGTGTCTTTCCTAAGAGCTATCACGCTTACGATATTACCGATGGGTTGGTAAAAGAATGTCGGAGGCTTCACGTAAGATTTGAATTCAACACCAACGTTTTAAGTATCCAACCAAGTGGGTCTTCTTTCGTCGTAAGGACCGACAAAGGCGATTTTCCAGCCGATGCAGTAGTGGTCGCAACCGGAGGCCTTTCTTATCCATCTACCGGATCGACGGGGGACGGGTATCGATTTGCAAAACGATTTAA
>CADBIO010000032.1:0-1783 GCA_902794835.1 uncultured Erysipelotrichaceae bacterium | reverse complement strand
CCTTTTCCGTTAAGGGAGACAAATTCAAACACAGCGAATTTGGTGAGATGACGTTTTATGACAATTATTTAGATGGACCGATTATCATCACGACTTCCAGTTTTATGACTCATCTTGATCCCTCTGGTTTGCAAATGGAAATCGATTTTAAACCTGCTCTTAATGAAGAAGTTCTTTTCGATCGAATCGCTAGAGACGTCAACGGCAATCCCAATGGCACGGTGGAAGATCTGCTTCGTGGTTTATTGCCTGCCCCGATGATTCAATTCTTTAAAGAAAACACGGACATCGATTATCGGAAAGAATGCCATTATTTTTCTAAAAAAGAACGTTTGGAACTGATTCATTCTTTGAAACATTTCTCGCTTACTTTTGATGGCTTGATGGGGTATGAAAGAGCCATTGTGACTTCAGGTGGCGTATCTACCAAAGAAATTGATTCTAAGACCATGGAATCTAAAATCATGCCTAACTTATATTTTGTAGGCGAAGTGTTAGATGTAGATGCCTTAACTGGCGGCTTTAATATTCAAATCGCTTTATCCACCGGTGCATCCGCCGGAGACGCAATTAAAGAAAAAGCCGAAGGATCTTTGTAATCGTAGCAATACAATTCTTCGTTTTACCTTAATAGACCCTAGAAGTCTCCAAAGATATCCCCATTCTTTTATCATTGCGATAAAATAAGACCATGGAAATACAGATTTACCCGATTCGGTCGGTCCTCAAAGGATCGAGCGCTTTTATTAGCGCAGACAGCGAGAAACTTTTAAAGGCGTTAAATGAAGCCAGTGGAGACACATTCTCCTTAATCTCGCTAGAAGAATTAAAACACGCCACGCACCCCTTAATTTTGGTCCAATCAGGCGGAAGCGAAGGCTTTTTCCTTCGCGACATCTATCCTGTTTATGATGGCCCCTATTATCTTTTGACTTATGGCTCAAGCAATTCTTTGGCAGCTTCTTTAGAAATTTTGACCTTTATCAAAGAAAAGAACAAAAAAGGGGAAGTGCTACACGGGGATATTGATTACATTGTCAATCGGATTCATGAACTCTTTTCTCAACCATCGAAAGAAAAACCTCACTGCTTAGGCGTTTTTGGTGAACCCAGCGACTGGCTCATCTCCTCCAATGTCGATTATCAAAAGGCCAAGGACATTCTCAATATTGAATTGGTGGATGTCCCAGAAGAGGAAATCATCGCCAAGATCAAAGAACATCAAGAAGAAGGTCATGAAAAATTTAATGCCTTTTTTGATGAGAAGGAACTTACCAAAGCCTACCAAATTTATTCCGCTTTAAAAGATTTGACCCAAGAACATCATTTAGAAGGCTACACATTACGTTGCTTTGACATTATTGGAGCGGTCCATATGTCTGCTTGTTTGGGGCTTGCCCTATGCAATAAAGAAGACATTGTCGCTACTTGTGAAGGGGATGTCCCCGCCATGATTACAGCCTATCTTATTCAGAAGAGATTGAATCAACACGCTTTCCAAGCCAATCCTCAATGGATTGATCCAAAAGAAAACACGATTTCCTTAGCCCATTGCACCTATCCACTCGATATGGCAGATGAATACCATTTCGAAACCCATTTTGAATCTGGGATTGGGTTAGGGATCCACGGCAAGATGAGACAAGGAGCCTGCACGATTGTGAAAATATCTGCCGACCTTACAGAATTTTATTGCGAGGAAGGGGTTATTTTAGAAAACGAGCATCGCGAAGATCGTTGTAGAACTCAAATTGTCGTGAAATTAAACAACCCCGTCACGTAT
>CADBIO010000031.1 GCA_902794835.1 uncultured Erysipelotrichaceae bacterium | reverse complement strand
TGATTCCAATTCCCGTTATAGTCATAGATTGGGGTGGAGAAAGAATAAGTCATGATGATGATTCCTGCCCCTAAGGCGATTAAGACGGCCGCCTTTTTGACGCTGAGTCTCTTCTTTGCCAGCCAATAGAGGAACAAGGAAGCAAGGGCAAGCAGCAAAACCCCTGAGAAGACCCTTAAGGCGATCATCCTTGGATCAGACCAATAAAGCGAACGGTCCGCATAGGTTGGCGAAGTCTTAAAAGAAAAAGCGAAATAAACCAAATAGAGGAAAAGGATGGCGGAGAAAGAAATAACAAACCATCTCCATTTTCCGGTATAAAGACCCTTCAAAGTTTCGAAAAAAGGGCTTTGATACCACTTCTTTTCTTCTTTTTCCGACAAAGAGGCAAAAGCCATTTCCATAACGGGGATATTATACTTCAATTGGAATCAGGATAAAAAGAATCCCCTTCTTCTTGATCAACAAGGACGACTTCTCGAAACTTACGAGGTTTTAAACTTCATGGTTAAAGGGATGATGAAAAATATCATCTCCTTGCCTAGAAGGGGATAGGCAACTCTTTTCCCAAAGATATGATTCCCGTGCGTAGGGCAATGGTTTTTCATGCTTTTCATTGTTTCGTATTGCTTTCAAACGCCAGTAACCAAACCTATTTTTATCTGCTCAATTGGCGGTAAACGTCCTATTTTTATGTTTCCTGCTTTTTAAGAGACATGAACCATCTCGAAGTAAAACCTTTTACTTCTCCTACGCTGCCTTCGATAACGTCGGAACACAAAAATAAGGTATCTTTTTAGGGTTGTGACGAAAAGTAGGGGCTTTTACGTTGGAGAAAATATGTCTTTAACGGTTGATTCTAGCTTAAGATTTTTTCCACTACCACTTTTCGATAAGAGAATATAAATAAGCATTCTTAAAGATTTTTTCTTTTCCGACCGTTTCAGAGATAAGAACCCCCGCTTCTTCAAGTTCATTCAAATATTTAGAAGCGGTGTTTCTAGATATATTAAGCGCGTTTCTTAAAAATTCGTTTTTGGTATAAAAATCATAGAAGAGATATTCGACAAGCTCATGAGAATAAAGCTTTGGGCATTTCTCTTTTATCCGTTCTGAAGCGTCATCCATCAATCTACTAAATGATCGAATAAAATCGATGGTGAAAGATGACATCTTTTCGACACCTTTTATCATATAGAGCAAATAATCTTTAACATATTTATCGTCCGTTCTCATGTTGTGAAGATACTGATAATATTCATCTTTAGTGGAATTGATGTATTTGGATAAATATAGAATTGGAAGGCTGATTTTATTCTTTAACACCAAATACAAAACATTAAGCATCCTACCGGTTCTGCCATTGCCGTCATGGAAAGGATGAATAGATTCAAATTGATAATGAATCATCGCCATTTTAACCATTGGGTCGGTGTCCTCTAATTCATCGTAATTAATATATTTTTCTAAATTAGATAAATAATCTCTGATTTCTTCTTCGTTTTGAGGGGGTGTATGAAGAATCTCACCTGTCTTAGTGTTTTTTATCACAGTGCCTGGTATTTTTCTTATGTCTCCAACGTTTGGTTCGATGATGTGATGAATATCCACTAGCATCCTTGTGGAGATAAAACCGTTGTCCTTGATAAACTGGAAGCCATTTAAAATCGCTTGCCGATAATTCACTACTTCTTTAGAGGCGGTGTTGTTAACTTTTAATGCGATTTCTTTAAAGATCTCATCAAAAGTAGTAACGATATTTTCAATCTCGCTAGATTCTTTAGCTTCACCTAAAATAACCGCATTTAAAATGATGTTTGGATTTGGCAATAAAGAAATGATGCCGTTTAATTCTCCAAGCTTGTTGTTCGCAGAATTTAAGGCTTTTAAAATATCAATATCGTCATAGTTATAGTCGAAAGGAAGCTTGTGCATGTTTTTGCCTCATGCCCAAATATTATCATTTTTTGTGCACGTTATCAATGTGCGCTTAATTTAGAGTTGCAGTCCTTGCTCTATGAACCATCGATTTTTCCCATTGATGCGTGCTTCATTGAAAACGAGATCGATTCCCGTCACAAAGAAAAGCCCCACGATTTCTCGTGAGGCTCGTTTCTTTTTTCTAGCCCTTGACGGCTCCGGCGGTGACGCCTTCGACGTAGTAACGTTGCAAGAACATGAACAACAAGGTGATCGGGACCCCAACACAGACGCATCCTGCCGCGAATTTGGTGAAGTTGGATGGATCCGCATAAGCGCCGAACATCATGTTATAAAGCCCTGGGGCAACGGTGAGATATTCCGTATTGGAAGCCCCGATGATGACCTGGGAGAAGATGAAATCCATCCATGGGCCCATGAAACTCATCAATGCCGTATAGATGATGATTGGTTTCGATAAAGGGAGGATGATCTTCCAGAAGATCTTGAAATTGGTGCAGCCATCGAGCTTGGCCGATTCGACCAAAGAATTCGGGATGACATCGAAGAAGCCTTTGGCAATCTGATAGCCCATGCCAGAGGCGGCAGAGTTGGCGATGATCAAGCCAAGCAAGGCCATCCAACGGTTGTCATCCGTCGGGCTAAAGCCAGAAAGACCCATCGATTTCAATAAGAAATAAATGGCAAACATCGACATGAAGCCCGGGAAGAGACCGATGATCATCGTCAAATTCATGAATGGCTTACGAAGTTTGAAACGGAGTTTCGAAATACAATAAGCCACCGAAAGAATCAAGAAAGTCGAAAGAATGCAATCCGCGACGGCGACGATCAACGTGTTGAGCATCCAACGAGGGAAGGCGTAATCCACCCCATTGACTCTGGCCGTGAACAAATCGATGAAATTATCAAACCCAAATCGCGTCGGGAAGAAATTGGAGACAACATTGCCATTGATTTCCCCGGCATCGTTAAATTGCACACGGAAGGCATGCAAGAAAATCCAAAGAATCGGGATGATCCAGATCAAAGAAAGGAGGGAGAGGACGATATAGTCCGCGATCAAAGCGATACGGTTGCTCTTTTTCTGAGAACGGAATTTGCGTTGACCCGTCAAAATTGCGCTGCTCATTGGAACGTATCCTCCTCTTTGTAGGCCTTAGATCTTCGATAAGTGATCAACGTGATCGTCGCGGTGATGGCAAAGGTGATGATGCCGATGACGGCACCGGTGTTATATTCGCCATTGTCGATGGTCAGCTTATAAAGCCAGGTGACTAATAAATCCGTGCCGCCGGCTTTGTATCCGGTGACTTCCGGGGCGCCTCCGGTCAGCAAGAAGATCGTATTGAACGAATTGATGTTGCCGATGAAGGAGGAAATCAGGTATGGCGTGGTGACGAAAATGACATAAGGAAGGGTGATCTTGAAGAACATCTTCGAACGGGAAGCCCCATCTACCCTTGCGGCCTCATAAAGGTCGGTAGGGATATTCATCAAGATGCCCGAAGTCATCAACATGGTGTATGGGATGCCAAGCCACATGTTGATGATAATGACCATCACTTTCGCCAAATATTCGTTGCCTGGGTGTCCTGACGTGCCGCCGAAGAAGGCGATCGGTTCGCTGATCCAGCCAAGATTCATCAAGATGCTGTTGATTGGGCCGACGTTGTTAAAGAGATTTCGGACCGCCAAAAGAGAGATGAATTGAGGAACGGCGATGGTCAAGACGAAGAACGTTCGGAAGACCTTTTTCCCATGTAACCCCTTCTTGTTGATCAAGATGGCTAAGAGAATGCCCCCGAAATAACAAGTGAAGGTCGCAAAGATCGCCCAAACGATGGTCCAGCCGAAGACGGGCAGGAAACGGGCGGCGATTTCTTTGCCTAGGGCGTTTTGCCCAGAGAACATGTAAATGAAATTGTTGAAGCCATTCCAATAGAACAGCGTCGTCTCTTCCGAAGACATGTCCACGTCGTTATAGGTCGTGAAGGCAATACAAATCATGAAGATCGTCGGCAAGATCGTGAAGATCAAAGAGGCGATCATCGTTGGGGTCAGCATCAAAATATGGAAGCGATTGTCCAAGAGGGCACCGCAATCCTGTTTGAAAGAAGTCGGTTTTTTCCCTTCTTTCTGATCGGTGTCTGCTTTATAGGAACTCTTGATGTTGGAGAGCCATAGCAAGACATAGATGATGATCACGGCAATCGTGACCAAGCCGAAGAGCAATTGCAATTTATCGTCAGAGACGGAATTCGAATATTCGCCCGTCTCGGGATCGAAGGTGCGTCCTTCGGTGCCACCGAGTTGCAAATTGATCAAAGCCTTATAACCATAGGGCGTTCCATTGACTTCCGGACAGAAAACCATGAAGCAGATGATCCCAACTTGCAATAACAAATAGAGCAAGCCTTTGATGATCTGGCCGTGGTAGAAATTGCCGGCGCCAAAGATGAAGTGAGAAAGTTTGGTCCCTAGGCTTCCATCGACAAAACGTTTGCCGAAGGAGACGAACCAGTTCCTGACGGAATCCCATAAACGGACAAAGACATTTGGCTTTTTGTTTTTCTTGACCGTATCCATCTTTACTCCTTTCTTTTAACGATTGAATGACGAAAACGAACGAGAAGCGAGATTATTGACGAGTGTTCTCGACAGGCAAATCCTCAGGAATCTCAACTGGCTCTTTGCCGTTTTGCCAGATATATTGCATCGTATATAAGGTCTCTTGGATCTTACGAGTATCGTAAGAAGAATCCTTATTCTGGACGGCTTCTTTATATTTGTCTGGGGCGCCCGCCTGGTAATAATAATTGTTGAGTTTGGAAGTCACGAATGGTTGGGCAATGCCATAAGCAGCCATCTGGCCTTGCACGCTGGCGATGCCCGAAACATTAGGATCCATGTTTGGGTAAGCGGCTTGGATCTCCGCCAAATCATCCATGAAGGTCTTGTAAGATGGGACGTTATAGGCTTTGGCGAAGGATTGTTTCTGAATTTCGACGCTGGAAAGATATTTGATGATCTGCTGTTCGTATTTATATTTGGCGCCGGCCGAGTTGGAATTGATCATCATGACTTTGCAATCGGCAAAAGTGCCTCCGCGATAAACGCTTCCTTCGACAGCGTCTTCAAAGGCGTCAGCCGAGGTCAAGGTGAACGTAGGGATCATCGCCAAGCCGACATTGGTCGAACCGACGGCATCGGCAAAGGCGTTGTAATGCCACGACCCGCCGATAATCGAAAGGGCGTTATGGTTTTGGACATCAAGTGGCCAGGTCGCATCGGTTGGGAAGCCTAAGCCATTTGGATCGGCATAATAACGTTGGGCCCATTTCAAGAAAGCCACTTCATCATCGCCTTGGCAGAAGGTGCCATCTTTGACGGAGCCGTTCTCATAGATTTTAAGAGTGCTGGTCTTGGTGGCGTTATCGCGGGCTAAGAGAGTGAAAGAGAAATTGTAGCCATCACCGCCGACTGCCTCGACTCCTTTGACTTTCTCGCCGGCGGATTTGGCGGCTTCGGCTAAGCCTTCAAAAGTCTTGGCTTGCTCATCGCTCACATAACGTTTGTCATACATCAAGAACAAAGCTTGCGAGATGTATGGGGCTCCGTAATAGTCCTCTTTTTCGTTGACGACGCTCTTTGAAACGCGGATGAAGGAGTCGTTGTTATCGTTCTCAATCTGGGCGATCAATTCGGGATCGGTGAGTGGCTTAGCGTTATTAGCTTGCGCCAATTTACCAAGGTTATCGTGAGCCACCGAATAAATATCAGCAGCCGCGGATGCGTCTTGCAAAATCGTGCCGGCGATGGTGCCTAAATCCGTGCCGGAAACTTTGATGTCATAAGGGAAATCTGGGTTGTTTTCGATAAATTCGTTGCACTTCTCTTGATAGAAGTCAGTGGAGTCATCTCCGACCCAAACGGAGATGGTCTCCTTTTTGTTACTGCCTCCGCAGGCAGACAATGCGGCCATGGACAAGGCGAGTCCGCAGAGCATTGCTAATTTGTTGGTTTTCATTTTTTGCCCTCCTATTTGGAATCATATATCTAGAACATCTGCTGACGAGATGAATAGACCAAGTTTTGTCTCTTTCAATCGACAAGAATCCCGTTTTGCTTTAGAGAAGTCTTGTCGGCAATCATGACACCAGAGACCCAGTCATGAAGGGATTTTCTCTTTTTGTTGGTCAAACTGACGATCAAGAGAACAATCGGGACGAGAATGGCGGTCAGTTCGACCAGCCAAATATAAGGAATGCAGCTTTCAATCAGCCAGATGAAGGCCATGCGTCCTAGATATTGGTACCATTTCGGGGTGCCCCAATATTTGTCGCTGATAAGCCTGGTTTTGAATAGCAGCATGCCAAGGGTCGCTCCTTTGGAGAGCAACGGGACGAGGAAGAGGCAGATTGCCTCAACGATTCCTACCGATACCACCGCCGAGAGAACATAATTGTGGAGGTGATAATAGAAGGAAGCGCTTTGGTAAGTCTCATCCGAGCTTAAGGCGGTCTTGTATTGATTGGTGATTTCCGCCTTCTCACTCTCGGAAGAGAAGGTCACGTTGGTGACGATGTAGTAGGTTGAGGTCTCCTCATCATAATGGAGACGGTGGTCGCCTTCTTCTCCTGCCGCCACTGTCTTCTTTTCCCCATATCCGGTTTCCAATTTGTAGGAATCCTGGATGTCTTGCATCTGGTAACGATAGGAATTGATGACGCTTGAGGCAGGGGTGAGAAGAAGGATCGAATAAAGCGCGAAGGAGACGAAGAAGATGACCACGATATCGAATAAGGGGGCCATGAAGCGTTTGAGCCAATGGGGGCGGAGACGCTCTCCTAAGGTGATCTCCGGATTCGTGTTGTTCGGGTTTTCTTCTAAGACAGCCATTAACAGATTCGCATCTCCACATCCAGCGAATGGACTTGGATGTCTTCGCCAGAAAGTTGAATCTTGACTTGCTGCTCGGCGAAATCTTGCGTCACGCTGGCCAAAATGGTCTCACCAGAAGCAACCTCTAAGAGGGCATAGGCAGCATTGCCATAATCAAGGATTTCTTTGACGGTGGCAGGAATGCCTGGAGCATCCTCCGGAGCGAGAGTGATGGCATCGCGGCGGAAGACATATTTATATTGGTTGCGGTAGCAAGCATTGCCATCAATTTGATTGAGTTTGTAGCCGTTTTTCAATGGAGCGAGAATGGCGTCGCCCTCGATGTTATAGAAGAAATCGATGACTCGTTGATGGTTTTCTCGACGATCTTTCTTCGAGAAGGTGCCAATGAGGGTCTCTTCTTCGCCAATCGGTTCGACCACCACTTCGTTGTCGGCGACGAATCTCAATTTATCGTTCTGTAAAGAGAAATGCAGTGTCTCGCCTTTATGTACCGTGCGTTTGACGAAAGCGAAAAGATAACGGTCCCCCACATTAAGCAACGCCAATTTCTTGCCGTCGATATTTTGGACGTCATGGACATAAAGTTTGTAATCTTCGCCTGGGATAAAGGCGGTCGGTGGGACTTCTACTTTTGCGCTCTTGGCGCCTTGGAGTTTTTCTTGCAAGGCAGCAGGCAAGGCGACTTCGGAGCCTAAGAAATTCATCTTGCCCTCTTGGAAAGTGGCTTCGAAGGTGGCGCCATGAGGGATGTCCTCTAAGATCGTGATTTCGGTTTCGCTGTCGAAAAGATGAATCTTCTCTGGGTTGATCTCGAGGTTCAACAATTGGCCGGATTCGACATCGACATCACCGACGACTTTGATGATGATCTGATGCCCGGATTCGATTTGTTCGGCTTGTTCGACGGTTTGTCCGGAGATATCGCCATAGATGATGGATTCGTTGCCTAAATGCTCGACGACATTGACCATGCAAGTCAAACCAGTCTGCCTGCCACTGATGGCAATATGGTCTGGGCGGATGCCTAAGCAGACTTTGACATCGCCATGGAGATAATGATCGGAGACCTTGCAAACCACTTCGTAAGGCAAAAGGATCTTCGCTCCGGTATCGAAGGCCATTTCCACTTTCTCGCCGACCCGGTTCAAGGTAACGTCAAAGAAATTCATCTGTGGGGTGCCAATGAAGCCAGCGACGAATTTGTTGTATGGCTTGTTGTAAAGATTCATCGGAGTGTCGATTTGCTGGACGTAGCCCAGTTTCATGACGACGATGCGAGTGCCCATAGTCATGGCTTCGACCTGATCGTGGGTGACATAAATGAAAGTGGTCTGGAGTTTCTTATGGAGTTTGGTGATCTCCGTTCTCATCTGGGCGCGCAATTTAGCGTCCAAGTTCGAAAGAGGCTCATCCAGCAAGAAGACTTTCGGGTTACGCACGATGGCACGGCCCAAGGCGACACGCTGTCTTTGGCCGCCGGACATTGCCTTTGGCTTGCGGTCGAGATATTCTTCGATGCCAAGGATCTTCGCCGCTTCATTGACCCGTTTCTTGATTTCCTCTTCCGGCAAATGCTGGTTCCGGAGCGAGAAAGCCATATTCTCAAATACCGTCATATGGGGATATAACGCGTAATTCTGGAAGACCATCGCGATATCGCGGTCTCTTGGTTCCATATCATTGACCAAGGTGTCTCCGATAAACATATCCCCTGCCGTGATTTCCTCGAGACCTGCGATCATCCGCAGGGTCGTTGATTTTCCGCATCCGGAAGGACCGACAAATACGATGAATTCCTTGTCCTTGATGTCAATCGAAAAATCATTCACGGCTTTATGACCGTTGTCATAAACCTTGTAAATGTGACTGAGTCTAACGTCTGCCATAACTTCCTCCTAAAAGTCTTATTAATATAAATTAATAATAATGGGCTTAGCTGTTTCTAATTATATCGCCAATGGAAACGCTTACAAGATACTAATCGTCACCTTTTTGCTGTGTTTCGTCTACGGGATTGCCTCTGGAGCCGATCGCTTTCTCGATTTGGAAAAGCATCTTCGGGGTCTGAGGGTCGATATCGTTAAGGGAGGTGAATTTCTTTTTCCCGACATAGATATCGTAATAACCCTCAGTCTTGACTACTTTCGTGATGCTTTCCAGCGGGATTTCCTTCTTTTGGAAAAAGAATCGTTTGCTCATGGTCTCTCCTTCGACGATGACATAATCGAAGAAGGTATCGAGAATCATCACGAGGGAAATCACTAAGAA
This sequence comes from uncultured Erysipelotrichaceae bacterium, assembly GCA_902794835.1. GTDB lineage: Bacteria > Bacillota_I > Bacilli_A > RFN20 > CAG-826 > UBA4951. The sequence continues at coordinate 5,657 of CADBIO010000031.1, read as the reverse complement.
AACCCCACAGAAAAGGAACCCGATGATGCGAAGAGCCACCCCTACATCAATCAGAATAAGGGCGACGATAAAAGAGGCGCAGAGAACAAACATCACCAAGAAGAAGATCAAGGCGCCTTTGGAATATCCCGATTTGATTCGATTGGCGTTCACTTTCATAACCATCAATTCAATGCGATCACCAAGGTTTGGTTGGCATTGAGGCTGATAGAGCCGGTGACTTCGTTTCCTTTCTGACCGCCTTGGCTATCGAAAAGAACGGTGCCGTCAGCTTCATACGTGGAGCCATTGACGGCATGGAGCACAAGAATGTCTTTCGAACTGTCGGAAGAGGCGGCGAAGCGATAGGCGATATTGCCTGAGCCAAAGGTTTCTCCGGTAAGGCATTTCTCGTTGATTTCCTCGCGAGTGGCATAACGGAGTTCTGGGACGTCTTTGCGAAGTTGAATCAATTCTTTGAAAACTTCCATCACATCGTCGTTTTCGGCTTTCAAGGAATAATCCATGTTATTGATCTCATCGCCGACGTTATAGGAATTGCCGCAATAAAGGGTTTCGCCCGCTTCATTGGTATATTCCTTAGTGCGCATGAATTCTTCGCCTTCTTGCAAGAACGGGACCCCTTGGGCAGTAAAGACAAGGGCTTCCGATTGAAGGTACATATTTTTCAGATTGCGGCCACCGCGGGTCTGAATGAGTTGGTCATAAAGGGTGTAATTGTCGTGGCAACTCACATAATTGAGGACCTGACTTGGGGAGACGTTCGTGTCTTTGCCATTGAATAAACCTTTGACGTGTTGCAAAAGGTTGGTAGCGTTGCCAGTGATCCCCTGGACATATCCCGTACCAGGGCCATTGTCTCCTTTGACGGCGTTCCGGAAGCCATCCGAGAACGCGCCGACATAGACCCCTGCCCCAGCGAAATAGGATTGATTGAGGGAAGATTGGACCGTTTGCTGGCTGGTGAGCTTCGTTGGGTCATTGCCGGAAGAAAGTTTGCTGGCCCCGCCCGTCCAAGGCTCGCCATAGACCATGATGTCTGGATTGATCGCCTTGTTGGCTTGATAGACATCGATCATCGTTTGATTGTCCAATAAGCCCATCAAATCGAAACGGAAGCCGGAAAGGTGATATTCTTTCGTCCAGAATTCGCTGCTATCGACGATGAAGTTATGGACCATCGAACGGTCAGAGGCCATCTCGTTGCCACATCCAGAGCCGTTGTAATAATTCCCCGAGGTTGTGGTCCGGTAATAATAATTCGGCACCAAAAGGTTGAAATTCGAATTCTCCGTGGAGGAGGTATGGTTATAAACCACGTCCATGTTGATGTTGATGCCATTTTGATGCATCGCCATCACCATCTGCTTGAATTCTTTGATTCGCGTCGTCCCATTGCTTGGGTCAGTCGAATAAGATCCTTCCAAGACGTTATAGTTGAGTGGGTCATAGCCCCAGTTATAGATGCCACTGTTGGTCTCGCCGGTCATGGAAGAACCATCGAGGCTTTCATTGACGGAGCTGAAATCATAGAATGGCTGAATCTGAACGTGGGTGATGCCAAGTTCTTTCAAATGGTCCAAACCAGTGCGGTAGGATTTGCCATCTTTCTCGTAAACGGTGCCCGAATCGGCTAGCCCTAGGAATTTGCCACGTTTAGAAATCTCCACCCCGGAATTCGGATTGATTGTCATGTCACGGACATGCATCTCATAGAGAGAAGCGTCGGTGGCGTGGCCGAAGGGGACGGTCGTATCGCTATCCCAGCCAGCGATTTCGGCGTTGATTTTGCTGAAATTGGTGACCATTCCGCGTCTGCCATTCAAGCCAGCGGATTTGGCATAGGGATCGCAGATTTCGTTGGTGCCTTTGGAATTGCTGACCTCATAGGTATAATATTTGCCCGAAAGATCCTCCTCGACGACATAAGACCAGACTCCTTTCTCGCCCATGGTCATCGGATAGGTGGCACTCGGGGTCAAATCGGTTCGATAATCGCCGCTTTGGTAGATGTTAAGGATGATTTTCGAAGAGGTTGGAGCCCAGACTTTGAAGATGGTTTTGGTGACGTTGGTCTCATCATCGAAACTGACGCCTAAATCTTTGCCGTCATAATCATATTTGTTCCGGAATTCTTCCGATTCGAAATAGGTGGTGATAACCATGGTCGTGGAATCCGTCCAGGTGTCGTCAAAACGATAAGAGACGATGATTTCCTTCGAAAGGTCAAGATCTTCTTCGAAGGTGAGATCCACTCCCCCGTATTTCTTGTCATAGGAGCCAACCGAGAAATTGGTCTTCAGGACGCCACCCTCACTCACGCTGAAGCGGCTGCCGTCAAAGACAAAGCCGTCATCGGCTTCGGAAATCACGACGTGGATTTCTTTGGCGGAGGTTTTCCCGATGCGGGCGTATTTCAAAGAAGTCTTGTGGGCCGAAATTGGGTCATCGTAGATTTTGGAGGATCCACTCTTAAGATAAAGTTCTTTTACGCCACCGGCGGCTTGGCCGGTCACATCGACGGTGCGATCGCCATCGGGATCTTTGGCCCAGGTGTCGGTAATGGCGACAAGAAAGCCAATCAAACTGGTCGTCTTGCCACCTGTGACGGAAGCAACAGGGACATCGACATAGACGCCATAATCGTCATAATGGTCGAAAGTATAAGCCGCTCCTCCTGACCCATTGGTGCTATCCCAAGCCCAGATCTGCCACGGGGCATAGACGGCATAGGAACAATCGCGATTGTCGCTTCGGAAATAATGGAAACGAACCGTCTCGATGTTAGAGAGAGGCAAGTCACGGTGCGAATTATCGGCAGGCGCGAATTGGTCGATCACCTCTTTGCAGGGGACCGAAGAGGCGCTTTCTTCCGAAGAATTTCCGTTAGAATCTTCGCTGTTGATGATTTCCCCTCCGCAGGCGCTAAGCGTCAGCATCAGGCTGGATAAGGTGAGCAACAATTTCCTTTTTTTCATATTTATCTCCTTATGGATTAGAAAGTCGAAGCATCGAAAAAAGACGCCTTGGGGTTGATATCTGCCGTTTGTTTGAGGCAGCTTTCCCAAACGTGGGGATTGCTGATGGTGTGGCCTTTCTCGAAAATCACGAGAAGGAATCCGGTATAGTTGGAAACGTCATTCATCAGGAGAATCTTATGTTCGGCATTCCAAGTGTAATCTTGATGATAACTCGATCCTCCCGCGCCCCATGACCAGACATAGAGGGCATAGTCGGTAAGGTAAGATTCTTTGAGATTCAGGATATTGAAATAGCCTTCAATCAGAGTGACTTTCCGATAAACGAAGGTCCTTCTGGCGGAATATTGGCCATTCGTATAATGGACGGTTAAGATGGTGCTATTCCCTGACTGTACGCCTTCCCCGATTCTGATTTTCACGGAATCGGCAAAGGAAATCTCTTCTCCGCCATCCAGCGAATAGCTAGAGGCGCTGGCTTGGTGGAGCTTGAGCGTCACATCGAAAGGCGAGGAGAAAAGGCCACCGCGATGGGAAACGCTAAGACTCGGACGGACCAGATTTCTCGTCTTGGTCAGGACAGCAACGCCTCTCTCTTCAAAGGAGATCGTCCCTTTGCCACCGTTTATTTTCACCGGATTGCCAGTGATTTGATCGAAATAGTAGCCATCAGGCAAATGATGGAAAGAAATCTCGTGGGAACCGCTGAGTTTCAAATCGATCACCACTGCCCCTTGGTCAGTTTCGGAATAGCGTTCGTTCACATAGAAATTGGTGTCGACGGCGTGTTGTTCTTCTTCCGCCCCGACAAAACGATTATGAAAACGGTTGACGGTCCCAAAGACTTCATCTTCGAAATCATAAGTTCCGATCTGAGCGACGGTTAAATTGTTGTCCGGTCTGGCGAAAAAAAGGGAGTTGGTGTCTTTTCTTGCGGCGAGGATGGCCCAAAGACGGGCGATTTTCTTATTCGAGGAATGGTTGGTTTCTGAAGCAAAGGTATCATGCGATTCGACCCAAGTCAGCAAATTCGTCGGAGAAGTTTGTTTGCCATAGGCCGCGTTGACGATAAGTTGGGCGTCTTTGGCGCTGCCCAAAACGCCATTGGAAACTCCATTGCCGATATAGGAGTTGTCGGTGACTTTCATCCCCAGTTTGGTGTAATTCTCCACTGGGCGATTGTCATCGACATCATTGAGAATCTCGCCATAGGCATAAAGTTCCCCGCCCGTTTTTTCGTGATAATAAGTTTGGGCCGCCCCTAGGGTGTTGGTCCAGAAATCGGACGCATAACGCGCATCGTAAGGGGTTTCGATATGTTTGGCGGCGTCAAAACGGAACCCATCTACCCCGCAGTCGATGCATTCTTTGAGCAACGATAAGGCTCTTTCTTGGACCAGAGGATTGGCCGTATTGAGGTCAGGCAAACCATTGTAGTACTGGGTTACGGTGCCATTTTTGTCATGATGGAACGTCTGGGCCTGGTTGGCATAGATCTCAGGCTCATAGGATTCGACTTCCGCGTCCACGACAGGCAATCCATCGGCATCTTCGTTGCCATCGGTGGCCATATGATTGAAGACAATATCGGAAATAATGGAAATCCCCTTCTCTTCGGACGCTTGGCATAAGGCGGTTAGCTCCTCCACGCCGCCAAGCGGGCTAGAGGTTGCGATGGAGAAAGAGACGGGCTGATAGAAAAATTCCCATCTTGCGCCCCCGCTTTTCGGCTGTTGGACGGGAGAGGTCTGGACGGCTCGATAACCAGCATCGGCAATCGCGTCGAGATTCTCGCGGATCTGGTCGAAAGTCCAATTGAAGGCATGCAAAATCAAGCCGTCGTCGATCTTTTCGGGAAGGGAATCGACATAGCCATCGCCAGAGGGAATCTCTTCTTCGCTTAAGGAAGAGTCGAACGAGGAAAGAGTCGTCTCCGAGGAAACGGGATCCACCTCGCAAGAGGCAAGCAATATGGGCGCGCTAACAAGCGAAAGAAGGGATTTGAATTTCATGATATTCTCCTTAGGTTCCAAAAAATCTTGTCAATGGAGAGAGTTTCTATTTTTAGTATAGCAAATTCGTTCGATTCAAAAGACTTGAAGCCAAAAGAAAATCAAAAAATTTCAAAGAAAGCGTCACCTTGCGGGCGACGCTTTCTAATAATTGTTAACCTAAATTAGGCAGCAATGCTGATGGAAACACCCGCAAAACCAACCGTTAAGGTTAAGGTGTAGGTGCCAGCAACTTTGGCTAAGATATTACCATTTGGTTGCTAAGATATTACCATTTGGTTTGCCATCATCGCCAATCGCTTCGCCAAAGAGTTCCTTATTCACATCGGCGGCAAGGGAAGAAGCGCCAAAGCTAACAGCCCACTCCTTATTGGCACGGACTTTGAAGGCTTGATTCTCTGCGGTCGTGGTGAATTCGGCGGCATAGGTGTAGTCTTTGCCTTCGACGGCAACAAGATCGATATCTTCGGACCAGCCATTGGTGAAGTCACCGATGATGCTCCAAACCTTCGTTTCTCTTAAGTCAGCGACTTCTTCATAAGCACCGAATTCGGATTCCTTGCCTTCTGTCTTGATCAAAGCGATTCCGTATTGGGCTTCCGTAGCGGTAGAAGCGTTGTTGTATTCGGCAACGACGACGGTGTAAACACCAGCGCCACCGATGCAA
>CADBIO010000030.1 GCA_902794835.1 uncultured Erysipelotrichaceae bacterium | reverse complement strand
TGGTGGCTGAGGGGGGACTCGAACCCTCGACATACCGGGTATGAGCCGGTTGCTCTAACCAACTGGGCTACTCAGCCATCGCTCTGGTGGAACTTACCGGGATCGAACCGGCGACCTCATGCTTGCAAAGCACGCGCTCTCCCAGCTGAGCTAAAGTCCCATTCCGCTCTAATCGAGCGGTGTTAATTATACGCAAACGAACTTTAACTCGCAACAAGGAATTAATCGGAAATCTGCGTGATCTTGCCATCCGGCCCTGGGGTCGAATTCATGTAAGCGACAATCGGGTCGAAATTTTTCTCTTTTTTTCCGACTTTGCATGCAGAGGCTTTCTTGACTTCCCCTTTGACCAAAGCTTCAGCCAAATCGTGGCAACCGGCATATCCGCAGGCGCCGCAGTTGGCCCCAGGAAGCATATCTTCCACTTTCTTGATGCGCGGGTCTTCCTGAACATGGAGGAATTTTGCCGCTAAAGCCAATAAGAAACCGAGAATGAGACCGAGGCCGGCTAATACCAGCACGCCCCATAAAATAATCATTGGATTCATTTGTTATCTCCTTTGCTGTTTTCTTTGTGATATTCCTCGAACCAAGTGCAATCCTCTTTGCTGCAAGAGGGACATAAATTCGGGTCAGGCTGCACTTCTTCACAACCTTTTGGGACCGGCGTTTTACGATAGAGCACAAAGCTGACGATGAAGGTGACCGCCAAGATGAGGATGATGGCCACGCTAATCACAATATAAGCCCATTTTGGCATGTTTTTCCCCTTTTAGGCGATCATTCCCGTCAACCCCATGATAGCCATTGCCATGATGGCGGCGGTAATCAAGGCGATTGGGAGGCCTTTCCAGTTCTTCGGCGCATCGTAGGCATTCAGTCTTTCGCGAATGGTTGAGAATAAGACGATCATCACCAAGAAGCCAAGGCTTGTGCCTAAGGCGTTAGCCATCGACATTCCAAAATCAAGAGCGTTGTTTTCTTGGACGACGCCTAAGACGGCGCAATTGGTGGTGATAAGAGGGAGATAGATACCCAGACTCTTATAGAGGGATGGGGAATATTTCTTGATGAAGAGGCCAACCAACTGAACCAAAGAGGCGATGACTAGGATATAGACGATCGTATCTAAAAAGCCTAAGCCAGCCGGAATCAAGACGAAATGATAGATCGGATAGCAGACCAGAGCGGCCAAACAGATGACAAAGACGACGGCCACGCCCATACCGACAGAGGATTTGACTTTGGTAGAAACGCCAAGATAAGGACAAATCCCATAGAATCTCGTCAAAACGACGTTGTTGATGAGCATGTAAGAGAAGACCGCAAGAATAAAAGCGGTCACGACATTGGTGGCTGACATTATTTGTCCTCCTTTCCAGCTGCTTCAGCTGTTTTGGCTTTTTCTGCGGCAAGGGCGGCAGCCTTGGCTTTTTGGGCGGCAAGGATGGCTTCGCGCTTGGCGGCAGCTTCTTTTTCTGCCTTGCGGAGGGTGAAGACGCCAATGATGGCTTCAATCACGCCAAAGACGATGAAGGCCCCCGCTGGTTTGGCAAATAGAGGAATCGAGAGATCGACGCCATCGAATTTCAAAATCGGCAAGACGATTTTCGGAAGGAAGGTGAAAACCGCTCCGAAAGTAATGGTCCCTGTGCCTAAGATTTCACGGATCAAAGCAATGCTGGTGATGGCTAAAAGATAGCCAACGCCATTGCCTAAAGCATCAAGCAAAGAATCCAATACGCCGTTCTTCTTGGCGAAGGCTTCCGCTCGGCCTAAGACGATGCAATTGACGACGAGCAAGGAAATAAAGACGCCCAATCCGGAGTAGAGTTCCGGCAAGAAGGCTTCGGAAAGCATCTTAACGATCGTGACGAAGGTCGCGATGATCAAAATGAAAGCCGGGGTTTCGATTTCTTCTGGGATGATCTTCCTAAGCAAGGAGACCAGAACGGAAGAACCGACTAAAACAAAGGTGAAAAGGATGCCCATGCCGATGGCATTTTCGACGGTCGTAGTGACGCCTAAGGCCGGGCAGGTGCCAAGCAACAAGATAAAGAGAGGATTTGCTTTCCAGATTGGATTGAGGAAATTCTCTTTGTGCTGGCTTCTTGCAATGGTATTCGTTGCCATGTTCATTCCTCCTTACATAGCCCCATAAAGGCTAACGGCATGATCGATGCCAGACTTGACCACATTCATCGAATAAGTGGCATTGGCCGAAGAGCCTTCTGGGTAAGAATCGACATATCCTTCGATGATTGGTTTTCCATCGCTGGATTTGTATGGGTTGTTAGTTTCATTCTTCAAGAGTTTGAGTTTGCCAACAATCGGGTCAGTCTTTTCTCCGGAGACGGTGACTAAGAATGTCGTGTCGGAAGTAAGAGGGACGCCACGGGAATTCACCGTATCCAAAACGGCGCGAACTTTATAGACTTTAGCGATTTCATTTGTCTTTTCCGCGTCAGAGTAAAGGCTCCAATAACGCATCACATAATCATATCCGGTGTCCAAGGTTTCTTTGCCTTTTTCTTCAGCAAGAACGGTAGGTTCCGAATAAGAGGAGGCGCTAGAAACCATGTTTTCGAAGTAAGATGAGCAAGAAAGCAATGGGTCTGCTTTGAACGTGACCACCGCTTCTTGGACCATCGCCTGAATGGCTTTGGTGTAATCGTCACTTGTCGAGGCTAAGCTCGTCTCTCCTGGAGCGGCATTATAGGCGGCAACATAAGCTTCGACATCATTGCTTTCCGTCACCGTATTCTTGGTAATGGAAAGTTTCTGATATTGCACTTCTTCGGAAGTTCCGCTTAAGCCGACCGTGAGATAAAGATCGCCTCCCTCGGATTTATATTTGGCGCTATAGAGTCGGCCGATTTCCCCTGTGATGGTTTCATCTTCAAAGAAACGATAAGCTTTTTTGACATATGTCGTTCCAGAAACATTGCTGGTTTCAGAATAAGCGACATGATAAGCGCTTCCTTCGCCGAAGATGTCGAGGATATCCTGTTCTAAATTTTCTTGGAAATCATCACCGATGGAGCTGAAATGGTCTCTGGCAGAATTGATGATGGCCTTTAAGGCTTCGGCGCCATAGGTCGCACCGCATTTAGTGGCAGCAAGCGTTTCTTCGGTCGGATTGGCGTTATAGGGAGTCACATAGCCGTCTTCAAATTGGGCTTTGTAAGAAAGCGTGTTGGCGACAAGATAGACCTTTCCTAAAATCGGGGCATCGGCAGAGCCAGAAATCCCAACCAAGGCTTGGATATTGCCATAAGATTGGACAGGAATAAGATTCGATTTGTAGATGAAGCCGATTTGTTGGGTTTTCCCAGAATCGGAATAGGCAACCAGATAAGAAGACAGGTTGGCGTTTCCTTCGATGGCCACTTCTTCTGAAACAGCGACACAATCGGCAAAAACCTCTTTATAGCCACCCGCTTCTTTCGCGGCATTATTGGCTTCGATCACTGGGGCAGTAAGAAGGTTCAAAGCCGTCAAAGCCAACGCGCTGCAACCGGCGATCGCGGCTAAAATGCCTCCGATTTTCAGCCAACGGAGGGCGCCGTTTTTCTCTTCTTTCGGGGTTTCCTCATTCGGAAGCTCGTTTTTTAATTCTTCGCTCATAAGGCACCTCCTAACATCACCATAGCCGTGGTTCCATAGTTATAGCCATTCATAGCCCAGGCGAATAAGCCTAAGCCAAGCACGGCAATACAAGCGATGGCGACCCAGACTTTCCAAGTGAATTTGGTCTGAGACCATTTATAGTAATCAATGAAGCACCCAACCGCATTGCCCATCAAGATGGCATAGGCCATACCTTCTGGGGCGGAAGCGAAGGTGCGGATAAAGACGACAAACAACGCCAAGACCATGCCGTAGATCACACGGCTTGGAGAAGTAAGTGGCATCGTGACAGGATCGACAATCATGAAAGCCATCCCGAATAGGACACCACCGCTTAAGAATTGATATAAAGTGTAATTCAATGGGTTGATGGAGGAATCGTGTCCCCAGAAGAAGAGGCCTCCAATCAAAGACATCGCTAAGAAAGTCAAGGCAAAGGAAACAACAACACGCCAATCAGCGTCTTTGCGAATCAAAAGATAAGCCAAGCCAAGAAGTAACGTGATTTTGCAAGATTCACCCATGCCGCCCGTCACGTTGCCAAAGAACAACGCTTGGATGTTCTCCCATCCATATAAGGAGGCAGTCATGGCGCTTTGGGAAAGAGGTGTTGCGCTGGCAGAGAAAGAAGCGACCTCTGGCAAGAACGGCAAACCCCAGGCGTTATAGTGATAGGCGCCGGTGAATTTGCTTCCCCAGCAAATCAGCATGAAAACAAAGGATACGGCCGCCGGATTGAAGATATTTCTTCCTAAGCCGCCGAAGACCAATTTGCCAAAGACAATGCCAAAAAGAGAAGACACGATCAAAATAAAATAAATTAACCATGTCGGGTTGGTGTCGCAACTTTGGGTCATCAAACCGAAAATCATGCCCGAGATAATCGGAGAGAGAATATCGGTAAGATTCAGGACCTCTTTGAAGGATTTCTTGGTTTTTTCGTCTTTGCTAAAGAGAGTTTTGCGGTTCTTGATCAAGACGAAGATCAATTCTGCCCCTACCATCACGGCAACGGGGATTAAGATATTGCGAATCGCATAGACCCCAAAAACCAAATAAGAAAGCAAAGTCGTTGGGGCTAAGGCGATAATCACGTCAATCAGCATCCAATGGAGAGGCTGTTTACGGATTTTCTTTTTTTCCGGCTCTGTTGCCGAAGCAGGATTACTTGCTGGGGCAGCCGGAGTCACAATTTTATTTTCTTCCATAAGGATACCTCATCAAGGGAGTTTAGCGATCGTCTTGGCGCGTTTGACGATCGTGGCAACATCGATGTTGCTCGGGCAGATTTCACTGCAAAGCTGACAATCGGTGCAAGCCAAAGGATTCAATAATTTGACTTTGGCGCGGTCCACTGGCATCGTTTTCATCGTCGACATGATATTGACGGGATTGAGCGCGACGGGGCAGACGCGAATGCATCGACCGCAACGGATACATGGATGAATCGTTACTGTCTTTTTTTCCATAAAAATAAATAAAAAAGCCTTTCGTCTGGGTTATTTTACTATGTAAAAGGTTATTTGTTAAACAATTGGTAAATCGATAATTAATTCCAAAATCGTTTTTACAATCTTTTTTGGGAAGATATCTTTCCTAGGCTCGGGCCCTTGGAATGATTACTAGGGCGGTTATGTTGAGGGGATTCTTTGGCCTCACTTCTTTCTCCTTTTATATATAAGTAAGGTTAGGCAAAGAAAAAGGCTACGGGTTAGTAGCCTGAAGGGAAGAAATCAGAAATGTTTGTGTTTTTGGATTTCAATGTGATGGTCTTCCAAGTATTTTTTCAGCGCATCGAAGGATTCTTGCGAGAGGATATGCTCCATTCGGCAACCATCCCGGAAGGAAGTCTCCTCCGAAACCCCAATGGAAAGCAACCATGTCCCAAGGACGTTATGCTTCTCATATACTTTTTCAGCGATATCATAGCCTGTTGGAGTGAGGTAGAGTTGATTCTTTAGGCCAAGAGCCACATAGCCCTTCTCCTCCAATTTGCGCAAGGCGATGGAGATGGATGCTTTCGAATAACCGAAAGAATTGGCTAAATCTACGGCGCGGATTTCTTTCATGCCGGATTCTTGGAGCATCAAAATTCTCTCTAAATAGTCTTCTGCGGACTCTAATGCGTCTACTGCCATGGTCAATTCCTCTCAAAACGATAATTCTAGTAAGTTTATTCTAACCCCTTTTGGAGTTAAGTAAAACTAACTTTTTGTTTTATTTATTTTCTAACAAGCCTATAATGTTCAAAGTAAAGGACAACTAACTATGCCTATTATGATTGCTCCCAAAGATACCGACCTCGTCGTAATGCGTGTTGTCGGAGGTGATAAAGTCGTGAAGCACCTTAGAGAATTGGGGATCGTTCCTAACATGAAGATCCGCCTTCTTTCCATCGAGCCAAGCGGCATTATCATTCGGGTGGGTGAGTCGCGTCTTGCTTTAGATCGCAATGTCGCCCACTATATCGATGTTGAAGCCATATAAAAAAGTTAGAGAAAGGAGCCATTTCGCACTATGGCAGAAAAACAGAAAGAAACTGTCGAATCAAAGCCTGAACCGGCAGCCATCAAAATTGGTGACGAAGTTGCGCTTAACGAAGCAAAAATCGGAATGAGCGGCGACATCGTTCGCGTAGAAGGTGAAGGCAAAATCAGAAGACGTCTCTTTGATATGGGATTAACTCCTGGCGCCGAGGTCTTCTTGAGAAAGAAAGCCCCTCTTGGGGATCCTCTTGAAATCACCCTTCGCGGCTATGAGCTGACACTCAGAAAAGATGAAGCTTCACACGTCATTCTGAAAATCACTGACCTTACCGCGGTCGATGAAGCTGAAGCAAAATAAGAAAAGCAAAAAGAAAGGACTTTTATGAGTCAAGAAAAACTTAGGTTTGCTTTGGCTGGTAACCCTAACTGTGGCAAGACTACCTTGTTCAATTCTTTGACAGGCAGCACCGCTTATGTTGGCAACTGGCCGGGCGTAACCGTCGAAAAACGCTCGGGTACTTATAAGAGAAAGGGAATCGGAGAAGTCGAAATCATCGACCTTCCTGGCATCTATTCCCTCTCCCCATATACCCCAGAAGAAGTCATCTCGAGAAATTATATCCTCGAAGAAAAACCAGACGTTGTCATCAACGTCCTTGATGCCACTAACTTAGAACGTAACCTCTACATGACCACCCAAATCCTTGAGATGGATGTTCCTGTGGTTGTCGCGCTCAATATGTCTGACGCTCTGAAAGAGGCTGGGCAAACCATTGATGTGGATGGCTTGTCCAAAAAATTGGGCGTCCCTGTCATTTCGATTTCCGCTTTGCGCAATTCGAATCTCGATGATTTGATGAAACTTGCCATCCAAGCATCCGCCAAAAAACGAGAAGGCGTATCTTTGTGGGCAAAAGAGGAAGAGGAAAAAGAAATCCTGAAGGCTGCAGAAATCTATCAAGCGGCCAATGTCGAAAACGCTCGTTTCCATGCAATCAAAGCCTTAGAAGGCGACGAATTGGAGGCGGAGAAAAACAAACTCGCTTATGTCGAGGTCAACAAACTTTATCCCAACGTTCAGCAATATGAAGCCGATAGCGCCGACCGCCGATATAAATACATCACCGGGGAATTAGCCATTCTTCGTAGTGGTGCCCCAAGGCAGGAGAAAAAGAAACTTTCCAAATCGGACCGCATCGACAAAGTCTTGACCAACAAATGGGCGGCCATTCCGATCATGGTTGTGATCATCTTCTTGATTTTCCATTTGACTTTCGGGGATGATCTGTTCTATTTAGGCGCCATGGGGGTCAATTTCGGAGAAGGGATGCCGGGAATCGCTTTATTTACCAGCGACGCCCTCGGCGGCGAATCTTTCACTTTATTCGATGGGCTCCTTTGGTCTGATGCTGGAATCAACACCCCTGGCGGCATCTTGACCGCATTATGGGGCGATGGCAATGACAATGGCATCCAGGGTCTTATTTGCGTGGGGATTTACAATGCTTTGCAAGCCATGGGTTCCCCCGATTGGCTCTTATCCTTTATTTATGACGGGGTCTTAAATGGCATTTCGGCCGTCTTGGGCTTCGTCCCGCAGATCCTTGTTTTATTTGCCTTCTTCTCGATTTTGGAAGATTCTGGCTATATGGCTCGTATTGCCTTCGTTCTCGACCGCATCTTCAGAAGATTCGGTGTTTCTGGTCGCGCTTTCTTGCCAATGATCATGGGCTTTGGATGCGCGATTCCTGCAATGATCAATACACGTACCCTCTCTTCTGACAAAGAAAGGACCAAAACCATCCGCGTCATTCCTTTCTTCACTTGCGGGGCGAAAGCGGAATTCTTAATCATCATTGCCGCGGCGATTGCCGGGGCAAGCGCGATGAATGTCGAAGGCTTCACTTTCTTGGTTTATATGTTCGGCGTCGTGGTGGCAATCACTTCTGTCATCGTCATGAACCACACCACTCAACGGGAGAAAGTCCCTCCATTCATCATGGAGCTTCCTGCCTATCACTTGCCACAAGCCAAGGCTTTATTCCTCCATGTTTGGGATCGTGGCAAACATTATCTAAAGAAAGCCTTTACCATCATCTTTGCATCGACGGTCATTATCTGGTTCTTATCTTCTTTCACCCCGAATTGGATGTTTATCCCGATGTATACCGAAGAAGCCTTTGCCGCAGGTGATGTTTCTGTTGTTTTAGGCGATGGCGATTCGATCCTTGCCCATATTGGCATGATGATCGCACCAATCTTCACCCCGATGGGATTCGGCAATGTCCAGGGTGGCGAATATGCCTGGACTTATGCGGTCGCATCGATTCAAGGCATCGTCGCGAAAGAAAATGTCGTGGCAATTCTCGAGCAGCTTGCCTCTTTGGTTGGCGGAGATTCCTTTGCCGATATCGTCAATGCCTCTAATGCGGCTGCTGACCTTGCCGTGAGAGGAACCTATATCAGCAACGCCTCTCTTGCCGCTTTCGCCGTGTTCAATATGACCACCATCCCTTGTTTTGCCTCGGTGGCCACGGCCAAAGGCGAGCTTGCCAGTCGTAAAGATTTCCTCGGCACTCTTCTCTTCTGGGTCGCCCTCTCTTATGCGCTTGGCTGCTTAACTTATGTCGTCTTCGAATGGTATGAATGGGGTTGGGTCATCCCAGTGGCATTAATTGGCTTAGGCATTGGCGGAATCCTTCTTTGGGATCGTCATATCAAAGCGAAAGCCGCCAAAGAAGCGATCGCAGAATAAGAATCGAAAGGGGGACAGCACATGGAAAATAACAATCTCGTCTGGATTCCTTATCTCATCTTCGTGCTTGTTCTCTTGGGCTTTGTTGGTGTGATTCTTTATTGGATCAATGAGAAGCGCAAAGGGCATTCGATTTTATCCGATGAGCCACATATGACCAGCAAACAGCTTGTCCGTGATTATCGTTTGCGAAAAGAAGCGGAAGCAAAGCGCCTGGCAAAAGCCCAACGTAAGGCAGAAATCCAAAAAACGAAATAATTGGGTTTCCTTCCCTTTGACGAAGAAAGACCGCCGGAACAAAGCCGACGGTCTTTTGTTTTATCTCTGGTTTTATTTCTTTCTCAAGAAAGAGAAGAATCCTTTTTGGGCATAGGGCTCTTCTTTTTCACTAAAGACACGATACCCTTGTTTGGTGATGGCCTCTTTAATTGCTTCACGATCGGCGGATGTTTCTAATACCACCACCGTTTGTTGTTTTGTGTGGGAAGAGTCAACTTTTTTCACGCCGGGAACACGACGAACGACATCATTGACGTGAGATTCACACATGCCACAATGCATTCCTTCAACCCCTAAGGTTAGCCGAATCCAATTCTTATCGCTCATAAATTTTAGGTTAGAATCTTCTAACATCAATAGTTTAAATCCGATAAAGGAAATAGGAAAAGGAGAATTAAAAATATTTTTTCTCCCGGAGGTTATTTTTTGGCCGGTTAGTTATGGCTTTCGGCAGCCGAGTTTGTAACTTTAACTACTTTTTTGACGCCACATCGTCTTAGAGGGCATATAATGAAACGCGTCTTATCCAAAGATAAGGAGCCTATTGATGAAACGCATACTTTACCTCTTTTTAGAAAATTCCCCGATTGCCCTGGAAGCCATGCAAGCAATCAAAGATTCGGGGTTCAATGGAACGGTGGTTGAAACGATTTCCCTTCGACACGCCATGGAAGGAAGCCTCCCCGAAGAAACTCATTTCTTTTCTTTGATGAATTGGAACGTGATGAACGACCAAGAGTCGACGTTATCGATGTATCTCGTAGACGAGGAGAGAGTCGGCGCATTAAAAGAAGCGATCCGTGAGCACACCGACGGCTTTAAAAAAGTCAAAGGCGCGATGTTCACCAAAAAAATCGAAGATTACGAAGGTACGATCTAATGTCTTTCCAACCTTTTGTCTTCCTGTATTTAGCGGGTTTGCTTTTGATTGGGCTTCTCTCCACTCGTCTGATGAAACTCATCAAAATGCCTAATGTCACAGGTTATATCCTGACAGGCATCATCATGGGCCCTTTTGTCTTTGGTCTTCTTTTCAACGGCTTCGACTTTGCTTCTGCCAATGATCCAAGTCAGTCCCCGATTTATGCTTATACGAAAAGTCTTTCTTGGGTAAGTTCCGTTGCTTTAGGCTTTATTGCTTTCTCTATTGGCTCTTCGTTTAAGGCTTCTGTTTTGAAAGAAGTCGGAAAGCAGGTCATTTTGATCACTTTATTTGAAGCGTTAGGAGGTTCGGTGTTGGTGAGCGCTGTTTTGCTTGGCGCCCATTTCATCTGGCCAGAGATTGTTTCTTTGCCTTTGGCGTTAACTCTAGGGGCGATTGCCGCGGCCACTGCCCCTGCTGCCACTTTGATGGTTGTCAAACAATATAAAGCCAGGGGGCCGGTCACAAAAACGTTATTGCCTGTTGTCGCTTTAGATGATGCGGCGGCTTTGATTCTTTATTCGATCCTTTATCAGATCGCCCAAACTTTGGCTTTAGGAAGTGATTTCAATCTCTATGAAATGTTGGCTAAGCCGATCATTGAAATTGCCATCTCTTTGGGCATTGGCTCTATCCTTGGTTTTGCCATTTCCTTGGCCTCCCACTTCTTCAAATCCCGCGCCAATCGTCTGATTTGGGTGATTTTGGTGATTTTCACATCCTTAGGCCTATATTATCTTTTCCAGCAAGACTATATGGGTAAATTTGAATTGTCCTCCTTGCTTATTTGCATGATGGCAGGTGCTATTTTTGCTAATTTCCAGAAGACAGCCAATGTGACTTTCGAATTTATGGATCGCTTTACGGCCCCGATTTATATGCTCTTCTTCGTCTTGTCGGGAGCTTCCTTGGATTTAACCGTCTTTGGAGGTGAGAAGGGCTGGATTGTCGTTCTTTTGGCTTTGGTCTATTGTCTTTCTCGTTTCGGAGGGAAATGGCTGGGGGCTTTTTCTTCGGCGAGGCTCACCCATTCGGAACCGACAGTCCAAAAATATCTTGGCCTTTGTTTGGTACCACAGGCTGGCGTAGCCATTGGCTTGGCCACTTCTGCCGGGGCTTCTTTTGGAAGTCTCAACAATCCGCCAGAGATTCAAGCCATTGGCAATATGGTCGTGGCTATCGTTCTCACATCAACCCTGATCTACGAGATCATCGGGCCAATCTGCACGAAGATAGCTTTGTCGAAAGCGGGAGAGATTCAGTTGGGGCGAAGCAAGGAAGCCGTGAAAAATTGAACCCTTGAAAAAGGGTTTTCTTTTTTGTCACTTTATAGTGATATATAGCGATAAAATCGCTATAATGGTTGATAGAAAATAGTCAAGGAGGACTTACTATGGCTTGCACCACCATTTTAGTTGGGAAAAAGGCGTCTTATAACGGTTCCACTCTAATCGCCAGAAACGACGACTCTCCGTCTGGCTCCTTCCACGTGAAAAAGCTCGTGGTTGTCAATCCTGCCAGGCAACCCCGTCATTACGAAGCCAAAATCTCCCACGCTCAAGTGGAATTGCCCGATAACCCTTTGCGTTATAGCATGATGCCTAATGTCGATCCTTCGGAAGGCGTTTGGGGAGCGGCGGGATTCAATGCCGACAATGTCGCGATGTCTGCCACGGAAACGATCACATCCAATCCTCTTGTTTTAGGAGCGGACCCTTATGTTCCTATGGGAATCGGAGAGGAAGATTTCATCGTCCTTGTCTTGCCCTACATCCATTCAGCCAAAGAAGGAGTCATCCGTTTAGGGAAGCTTTTGGAACAATATGGCACTTATGAGCCAAACGGCATCGCTTTTTCTGACCAAGATGAGATTTGGTGGTTGGAGACCATCGGGGGGCATCATTGGATTGCCAAAAAAGTGCCAGATGATCGCTATGTGATGATGCCTAACCAATTTGGGATGGACCAATTTGATTTCGAAGACGCTTATTTCCTTCAAAAAGAACATATGTGTTCTAGCGACTTGAAGGAATTCATCGCCAAAAACCATCTCGACTTAGGCAAAAACGGATTAGAGGGATTCAATCCTCGTTTGGCTTTTGGCTCCCATGCTGATTCTGACCATGTCTATAACACCCCACGTGCTTGGTATATGGGCCGTTATTTCAATCCCAGAACCTTTGTTTGGGATGGCCCTGACGCTGATTTCAGACCTGAAGATGACGATCTCCCATGGAGTCTTATCCCAGAGCATAAAATCACAATCGAAGAGGTCAAATATATCCTTTCCTCCCATTATCAAGGCACCCCCTATGATCCGTATGGGAAATTCGGGGAAAGCAATCAGAGAAACCGTTATCGCTCCATCGGAATTTCCAGAACTTCCTTTCTATCTTGCATGGAAATCCGCAATGACGTGGCCAAAGAGTTAGCCTGTGTCGAGTGGATTTGTTTCGGGAGCAATCCTTTCAACGCGTTCGTGCCTCTTTATGCAAACGTCAAGAAAGTCCCAGAATATTTCAATAACACCACCTTGGATGTGAACACCAATAATTTTTATTGGGCTTCTCGTTTGCTTGGGGTTATGGCAGATGCTCATTTCCAAAGCACTGCCATTCTGATTGAGCGTTATCAAAATGCCGTGGCGAATAAATCAAGAGAGATTCTCAATCGATACGATGCCGAGGGAAAAGGAGATTTGCTTGAACAAGCCAACGAAGAATTGGCCTCGATGGCAAAAGTGGAAACTCAAAAGGCTTTGAACCAGGTTCTTTTCGTCTCCTCCTGTGGGATGAAAAACGGATTCAATCGGTCCGATAATTAAAAAGAAGGGATACGTCCCTTCGAATTTGAAAAAGCAGGCTCGAAAACCTGCTTTTATTCTAGATAATTGGTGACGCTGTTTTTCCCTTCTTTTCTCTTGCTTTCATAAAGGGCTTTGTCAACTTGCCGGAAGAGCGTGGCATAATCTAAACCCTCCCCTTCTTTGCAGACAATAACACCGCAAGAGATGGTGATGGAGCATGGATATTTGGTGCCTTCGAACGTCTTTTTGATATTGTCTTTCAGACGATCAATCAATCGATTCGCGGTTTTTAAATCCCCCACCCCTTTCATGATGACGAGGAATTCGTCGCCCCCATAACGTCCGATGCAATCAGAAACGCGGAAAGAACGTTGCAAATTCTTCGCCAGCAGCTGGAGCATCAAATCCCCTGTGGTATGGCCGAATTTATCATTGATGGCCTTAAAATCATCAATATCAAGCATCAATAAGGCATGGGATCCTTCTTTAAGATAGGTATCGGCACATTCTTCAAAGGCTCGGCGATTATATAAGCCAGTGAGGCTGTCACGGTCTGCTTGGATGGAAAGTTTTTCGATTTCAGTGTGAATTTCCGTCTGGTCATAGGCGGCTAGGATAGCGCAGACATCTTCTTCTTCGTTATGGGTGAGATAAGCAGCGAGATGATACCAATGGATCTTGCCATCGGACATGGTTCGGCAATAATCGCCGTTGACTGTCCTAGAGCCTTGATAATACGTTTCTTTCAAGGATTTAAGATTGAATAAGGTGGCGATATTCATCCTTTGTTTCTCATCTTCGATAAAAAGCAAAGCGGCCGCGTGAATGTCGCTGTATTTCTCCATTTTCGGATCTTCGAATCCATGAATGTCCTTTTCTTTCCTGCTGGTGGAGATCAAACGGTCTTTTGAAAGATTGATTTCCCAGACAAAATCAGCGTTATAAGACATAGCGCGTTTATAGACGAGGTATTTTTCTTCTGCTTTGGCCTGGATGGTGACGTCCTTGCAAAAAAGAACGGCTTGAAAAGGCTTCTTTTCGCGGAAAAGAATCTCATAGGAGATTTCAAAAGTCCGCCAATCATGGGGGCCATCTTTGAGATTGATTAAGGCGTTTCCCTTAGGGATTCCTTCATACATGGAACGGAAAAAGGCTCGGTAACGTTCAATATCTGACGGATAAACGCTACCAGAGGCAATCACCGATTCAGGGATATCGCTGACGGTAGTCTTAACCTTTTCGCCCCAAGTCCCACCATTTCCAACCAGCGTGAGCTCATGGCTATCAAGAGAAACGATGGCTAATTTATCACGTTGCGAGAGGCGGCACAAAACATCTAGAATTTGGCTTTTGAGTTCTAGTTCTTGATATCGTTCTTTCGTAATTAGGACATTGTCCTCTGACGCTTTCATGATTCAAATTCCTAAAAAGACTTTATTAGCATTGTTAACGATACTAGAGAACAGTGACGTTTTCAAAACTTATTTCATAAATTTTTAACGACATCTTGATGGGAAAAGGCTTTTTTGTGGATTTTTCTCTTCAAAAATATTTGATTTGGCGTTTTTTGCTGGAAATTCTCTCTTCTTTCTTGATTCCTCACTTGAAAGGAGATGTCTTTAGTGTTTTAATTATTCGCGCGGCCCTGTGGTCAAGCTTTAGTGTTTTAATTATTCGCGCGGCCCTGTGGTCAAGCGGTTCAAGACGCAACCCTCTCAAGGTTGAATCCCGGGTTCGATTCCCGGCTGGGTCACCAATTCGCCGAATATGCCTCTTATTTCAAGAGGCTTTTTCTTTAGAAAGGAAAAGGTTGCCTTTATGGGGCAACCTCTTTTTGATCTTGGACTTGAACCGATTGAATCTTGGCCTCGTTGCCTTCGACTAGGTAGGTGTTTCCACCACCGCATTTCGGGCATTTCCGGCCAGAAGGAATCGTGTTATAGGTCTCCTTGCAATCTTGGCAATAGGAGATGGCTTTCAGCTCAATGATTTTAAGTTTGCAGCCCTTCATGTGCTCGGAGCGGTGCTCGCAAGCCCATTCCCAAACGTCCGTGAGATATTGGGGGACGACGCCAGAGACTTCACCAAGCTCAATGGTGACTCCATCGATATGCTCGATTTTTCTCTCTTTGGCGAAAGCGTCCACTTCCTTCACGATATGGAAGGCGATACCGAGCTCATGCATTAGCGTTCCATCGGCGGCACTGCATTGCCGGTATGTTTGTTCGGGTTGTTCTTATTCGCCTTCTTGAAAGCCTTTCTCTTCTTTCTCATCTCACGAGCTTCTTTTGAGCCAGAGTGAGCGATGATCTTGAAGCCACGCTTAATGGCATAGCCAGCAAGACCGGCGATCTTGTCGTCGGCATTTCTCATATTTGACGCTTTTGGATGATCACGGAAGAGATGGATGGCATCGAAATCGCAACGAGTCGTGCAGATGCCGCAGCCAATGCATTTATGTGGGTCAACGATAGAGGCGCCGCATTGTAAGCAACGGGAAGTCTCGATTTTGACCTGTTCTTCGGTGAGGGTCTTCGAATAATCGCGGAACGAATTCTTGTAATCTTTGCTTTCATCCATTCCGGCTTCTTGTCTGCCGGCGTGATCGTAATCGTCAAGTTTCAAATCTTGTTTGTTGAGTTCGATGAAATATCTACGGTCTCTGCCGATGGTCATGGAAGCGTTGTATGGGGAGACAAAGCGGGCCAGGGATTCGGCGGCCTCGTGACCTTGGGCAATGGCATCGATGACGAATTTAGGGCCGGTGTTGACATCCCCGCCGACGAAGATTTCTGGATCGGCGGTTTGATAAGTGAATTTGTCGGCGATGGGATAATTGCCATGCCAGAAGGTGACTTTGGTGCCGTTAAGGAGATCGCCCCAGACGATGGCTTGTCCAATGGCGAAGATGATCTTCTTGCATGGGACTTCGATGGTGACGTTCTCATCATATTGCGGATGGAAACGTCCTGTTTCTGGGTCGATCGTGGAAACGCATTTCTTCAAAACGATGCCACGGACCTCGCCTTTTTCATCAACGAGGATTTCTTTTGGACCCCAGCCTGGGTTGATCTTCACATCTTCGGCTTCCGCTTCGGCGATTTCTTCTTTGGTGGCAGGCATGGTTTCGCGAGATTCTAAGCAATACATCGAGACCGAATTTGGTTTGAAACGATGTGCGGTCCTTGCGCAATCAATGGCAACGTTGCCACCGCCGATAACGACACAATCGCCATCAATCTTTTGCGATTGATTTTCATAAGCGGCCTTGAGGAATTCGACGGCGATTTCCGTGCCAACGGCTGTATCGTTAGCGACATTAGGACGTCGTCCGCCTTGGCAACCGATGGCAATATAGAATGCCTTGTACCCCTCCTTCTTTAATTGTTCGATGGTGACATCTTTTCCAACTTCGACGCCGCATTTGATCTCAACGCCAAGTTGTCTGATGATATCCACTTCCGCATCGATGACATTCTTTTCGAGTTTGTAGGATGGGATACCATACATCATCATGCCGCCCGCTTTCTCATTTTTCTCAAAAACGGTTGGGCGATATCCCATGAGGGCAAGGTAATAAGCGGCAGACAAGCCCGCTGGGCCAGCGCCGATGATCGCAATTTTCTCTTCGAATTCACCATCGACTTTGGCGATGACTTTCTTCGGTAAAACGACAGTCTTTGGATCGAGTTCGCGTTCAGCAAGGAATTTCTTGACGGCGTCAATTGAGACCGGATCATCGATATTGCCGCGGGTGCAGGCAGATTCGCAACGTTTGTTGCAAATGCGACCGCAAATGGCTGGGAATGGGTTTTCACGGCGGATTAAAGCCAAAGCCTCGTCATAACGGCCTTGGTTGGCCATCTTCAAATAGCCTTCGACGGCGACATGGGCCGGACAGGCGGTTTTGCAAGGCGCGGTTCCTGTTGGATAAGTGTTATATCTTGCGGTGTCACGATAATTCTCATCCCAGGCATATTTGCCCCAGTGGAGTTTATCTGGAAGTGGGGCGACTGGGTATTTAACTTCGGAACCATCGGATTTGCAAAGTCTTTGGCCAAGCTTGACGGCACCTGCTGGGCAAGCTTCGACGCAACGTCCGCAAGCGACGCAATTGGCAGGATCCACTTTGGCAGTATAGGCTGAGCGAGAAAGATTTGGGGTATTGAAGAGCAAGGAAGTTCTTAAGGCATTGCAAATCTTCACATCGCAGTTGCAGATATCAAAGATATGGTCTTCGCCATCGATGTTGGTGATTTGGTGAACAAAGCCGTTTTCTTCGGATTTTTGGAGGATTTCCAAAGCTTTTTCTTTGGTGATGTAATGGGCACGTCCGGTTTCGACGGTATAGTCGGCCATATCGCCAACTTGGATGCACCAGTCGTTTGGATCATCGATGCAACCTTCGCCGAGTTTGGCGCGCGAATAGCGGCAAGAGCAGATGCCTGCCGAAAGATGGCCTTCATATTTCTTAAGCCAATAGGAGATCTTTTCTAATTTGATGGCTTCGTTGTTCGCTTCGATCGCTTTTTCGACAGGAATGACATGCATGCCAATGCCATCTCCCCCTTCTGGGACCATTGAGGTGATCTTCTCAAGGGGCAAGAACGTCATGCGTTCAAATCCGGAGGCGACGGCTGGATTTTTATCAACGCGGTCGATGGATGAATTGAATAATTCCGCGGAGCCAGGAACGAAGAAGCTTAAGCGATAACGCTTCTCGTGTTTTGGGTTGGCGCCAGGAATCGGGCCATCGTCGTTATAGCAATCATAATAGTCATATTCGAGGATACCATGGGTGCAAAGAAGGTTGATGGTGTCTTTGAAATGGATTGGATCCATCTTCTTGTTTTTCTTATAAATTTCTTCGAAGGTGTACCACTTTCTTTGTTTAAGGGTGAGAAGAATGTCGACTTCGTCTTCATTAAGAATCTCACGAAGCATCCAGAATTCTGGGCAAGTGGTGTCACCACCGCTCAATTTGGTCTTGACGTTATCGGTGATTTTGGCACCTAGTTTCAAATATTTCTTAACGAGCCGCTTCTCTTCTTCCGTCTTTGGCTCATAGCCTTCCCATTTGGAAATGGTTTCAGGTTTCCCTCGGTAAATCTCTGGCATTAGTTTTTCCTCCAATTCTTAATGCGGGTTTGTAGATAACGGACCACTTCCTCCACTCCCTGCCCTGTTTTGGCAGAAATCGGAAGGACGGCCGCTTCGGGGTTGATCTTTTTGATGAATGTTTGCACCTTTTCAAAGTCAAAGGGGAAATATTCGATGGTGTCGATTTTGTTAATAAGGATCAGATCGCAACCTTGAAACATCATCGGATAATTGAGAGGCTTATCATCGCCTTCGGGGACGGAGAGAATGCAAAGATTCAAATGGGCGCCGGTATCGAAATTCGAGGGGCAGACCATATTGCCGACATTCTCAATGAAGACCAATTCAGCATCTTCTTTTTTGAAGCCAACAAGGCCGTCTCGTATCATCTCCGTATCGAGATAGCAGAGCTCATCGGTATGAATCTGAAGCGATTTGACGCCGGTGGCTTCTGTCACGTGGATGGCGTCAACATCAGAATCAAGATCTGCCTCCATCACCCCAATTCGATAATCCGCTTTGAGACGGTTGATCAATTGAATCAAGGTTGTGGTTTTTCCTCCACCGGGAGAGGCCATCACATTCACGAGATAAATGCCTTTGTTTTTCAATTCATCACGGAGTTCGTCGCCCTCTGTTTTGATGGCTTCGAATACGTTTTTTTCAAGCACGATGGTCTTGCTCATGATGGTCCGCTACTTCTCGATGGTAACATTATATGTGCGCAGGCGCGCTTCCACAACTTAAAAAGCGGAAAAGTGTCGATAGAATCGGTTAGTTTAGGCTAACTGAAAAAAGAAAGGCGCCTTCGGATGGAAGACGTCTTTTCAGGGAGAATTATCAGAGGTTTCTTAGCCTGGTTTGGACTCGTTCTTTGCCTAAAATCTCAATGACTTCATGGAGGTTAGGAGAATCTTTGGAACCCGTTAGACAAATGCGGATGATTTCCGCAGCATCAGAGACGGATCCTTGATAAGCGTCAGGGTTGGCTTTGTAATCTTTGTTGGCGATGGCAAAGCCGTTTTCGGCAGCCACTTCTTTCACGGAATTCCACCAAGTCGATTCATCGACTCCATAACTCATTTTTAAAGCCACGTCCCCCATGAATTTCTTCAAGAAGTCTTTACTGAATTTTGGATTGAATGGGAGAGGGTTGGCGATGAGCTTTTGATAATCTTCGTCATAGAAGAAACGGGTTGCTGGCTCGATGTCGGAATATTTGGCGTAATCTTTGCGAGGGTTGGCGCGTTCTCTTTCGATGCCTAAGACCTTGGAGAAATAAATTGGGTCTTTCTCGATTTTCTGATTGAGAACGGGGTCGTTTTCCTTCGCCCAGGAAGTGACTTCGGAAACGAGTTCTCCTGTCGGGATGGTCGCGATGGTCTCTTTGGCGAAGAAATTTAGTTTGCTTTGATCGAAGAGAGCGCCGTCAAGCGACATTTTGGCAAAGGTGAATTTGAAATCGCTATATTCATAGCTCTTATTAGAAAGAGTCCATTCTTCGAAATTAGAATTGGCGATGCTCATGAGATAGACCAGCAAAGCCTTTGG
>CADBIO010000029.1 GCA_902794835.1 uncultured Erysipelotrichaceae bacterium | reverse complement strand
TAGGGGCTCCATAGCGAATCCATGGACGACGTCTCCCTAATTTTGATTTGGTACGGTCGGCGATAAACCCATAAATTGGGTCGTTGATGGCGTTCCAAACGCCGAATAAAATCCAAGCGACCGCGTTAAATTTTGCGTCAAGCCCAAGGTGGGTGACGAAAAAATAGGTAACTGCGCTGCCTTCGGCAAAGGAACAAAGCAAACCTGTTGCAGCGTTTGCTGCTCCAAGCCATGCCGCAGAAGAAGACTTAACTTTTTCTTCGCGGTGTACAGTTTTTGTTTCTTCCATATGCACTCCTATGAAGATGAAAAGGGCGTTTAATAAAAAGCCTTTTCGTTAAAACGTAAGTCTAATTATAGTGAACAAGTTCATAAAAATAAATGTAAGGAAAAGAAAAATGATGGTTGGTGGCCATATTGGGCTGGCTCGATGTTGAAAAAGATTAGACTGTAGGAAATTTTTAATTGTTTCGATGGTGTCGTGCAAAAGTGGTTCTGTCGTCGCTTAATCGATAAAACAACTTGCGATAATAAAAATCTGGGCAACCATCATCTACTAGTAGAGACATCCACGCGTCATATATGCGGGGGCGATGACAGGGTGTGGCGTGTTAGCATTTTTAATGAAAAGCCCCTCCTCCTGAGCGTTCAGGATTTGGGGCGTCTTCATTTCTTTTTTTATTTAATCAAGGAGTTTTTGCACTTCCCGGTAAGGCGATATTCCTCCATGTTTTGAATCGTGATTTCAATCATATCGATTAAAGCATGTTCCGTTGCTGAGCCGATGTGCGGCGTGATTAAGACTTTCGGGTAAAGATCCACAATTAATTGAGATTCTTCATTAGGCATCGCTTTCGGGTCATGTTCTTTGTTGAAAAGAACTTTTTCATTATCGATGACATCCAAGCCCAAACCAGCAAGTTTCCCTTCTTTAACGGCTAACAACGCGGCCATGTTGTCCATCACTTCACCGCGGGCGACATTCACCAAGACAGAAGTTGGTTTCATTAAGGCCAACCGTTCTTTGGAAATAAATTTATCGTTTTGCCCTTTAACGTAAGCCATATGGCATAAGATGACGTCGGCTTCAGTGAAAACTTCTTCTGGCGTTTTCTTCATCTCAATAAGTCCTTCACAAGCAGGAGAGACAAAGACATCGTAGCCAATCACCTTAGCACCCAGCCCTTTGCAAAGTTCTGCGCTGGTGCGGCCAATACGACCGCAGCCAAGGACACCAACCGTGCAATCGCGGATTTCTTTGGAAAACATCGCATCCGTGACTTTGAATTTGCCTTGATGGGCTAAAGAAGTTGCCAAAGCCGTATTACGCAATAACATCATGGCTAAAGTCACCGCCAATTCGGAAATCGCATTTGGCGAATATCCTGGAACAAAAGCAGTTTCGATTCCTAATTCCTTGCAAGCGGCGACATCGACGTGATTGTAGCCAGCGGTTCGAGTTAGGTAATATTTCAGTCCTTTTTCTTTTAATTTGGCCAAATGTTCTTTATCAAGAACGCAATTGCCACGAATCATCACAATCTCATATCCCAATGCGAGCTCATAATTGTCGTTGTTGAGGTATTCTGGGCGAGTCACCAGCTCATAGCCATATTTCTCGCCTAGAGATTTGAAGTAAGGGAGCTCATAACCGCGGCACCCAAAACAAATCATTTTCTTTTCCATAAATCAATACTCCTTAAATCAAGCAAAGAAGCCCGTTGCTCCGATAGCAGTCAAAACAACGACCCAGATGATAATTCCGATGACCGAGCCAAAGGTACCGATCAAGGAAATGTGTGAGGCCATCTCTTTTTCTTGGTCAAAACTAATGCAATACCCTACCGCAACCGTGGCTGGCGGAACCATCCAGGTGATGACAGAAGAGTTTAACGTGTTCGAAGAAATTAATTGAGACACGCCTTCGCTATTTAGCAACCATCCAGAAGCTTGGGCAATGGCTTGGATGCCAAATAACAAGAGAAGGACTACGGCAGGGGCGACCACAACTTTAAGGGCCGTCCAAATCCAAGCATATTTGTCGGTTGCCGCATCTTTGATGTTGGTTCCTCCAAGAGTGCAGCCGATGGCAAACAAGATGATGGTTGAGGAAAGACCGCCAAGAGTGTTGGCAGCTTGGTAGATCCAAGGAAGCGTCTTATCAATACGCCAGAAAGCATAATAATTGGTGACGGTCCCCGCCACTGCGTTGACGCCGATGGCAGAATCGCCTTTGATGCCCTTAAACCAAGAATAGACACTATCAAATAAGCTTTGCTCCATACTTGCTGCACTTTGGGTGACTGAGTCAACATGAGGAACAAAATTCACAGCTGGGATTGCTTGTAAAACCCAGAGGATCAAACCAGCAAATGTCGCGATGACAATCGGATTTAAGAACACTTTCTTAAGGATAGTTTTCGCCGATTTATCTACTTTTGGTTTGGCCGCGTTTTCATGACTAAGTTCTTCGGCATTTTCACCAACATCAGACTCTTGAAGGTTGGCAACTGCCAAATAAGCATAAGAATATAAGAACACGCGATAGGCAACGTTCATAATGTTGAAATTGTTGCCTGCGCCAGCCCCATAAATGGCGACAGTCAATGGATAGCCAAAGAACGTCGTAGAGCCGAAAGCAAACAAAACCGCCAGCACGGTCCTCTTCTTTTTGTCTTTGACCCAAAGGAAGATCAATTTTCCGAGGAAGATGAACCCGATGTAGAAAACGAAGCCCATGACGAAATTGACGATCGCGTCAATTCCACCAGCAACCGTGAAATTCGACATGAAGGAACAGAAGGCCAAACACGGCAAGCAAACCGTCATGACGAATTTCGTCAGAACTTTACCGGTGTTTTCCGGCAACAGTTTTTTCTTGATAAAGAAGAAACCTAAAAGAATGAAGATGACCGTCTTGGCGATGTTCACCCAAAGGGTTTCAGAGCTTAACGCTTTGACAAGGTTCGCACCGATGTCGGCATCGGCCAAGGTAACGGCATAGAAAGGCACCATACGATTGCCTCCTTTCTTAAGTTACTAAATCTTATTTTAGCCTTTTAGAAAAACACTTTGTATGGGGATGCACAAAAATAATAATTCTTATACAGAAATTTATGTTTGTTTACTTTTTTGGTTTATGGTAATGTGCGTGGTGGCTGAATAAACCATGTTCGTTTATAATATCCGGGAGGTAAAGCTATGAATCCATGGAAAGATATTGATACTTCGAGAGTTACGCCCGAAGAATTCATCGCATATATCGAAATTGAAAAGGGAAGCAAGAATAAATATGAATTGGATAAGGACACGGGTCTTCTAAGATTGGACCGCATTCTCTCCACTTCCACTCAGTATCCGCACAATTACGGTTTTATTCCAAAAACTTATGCCGAGGACAACGATCCATTGGATGTGTTGTTAATCACCTCTGAGCCCATCGTCCCTATGACTTTGGTCAGAGGAAGACCAATCGGCATGATTGACATGATTGACCAGGGCTTACGTGATGCGAAAATTTTAGCCGTTTGCCCTGATGATCCATTTTATAAAGACTATACCGACATCAAAGAGCTTCCTGACCACATTGTTCAGGAAATCACCTATTTCTTTGAAACCTACAAAGTCCTAGAAGGGAAACAAACTCGTGTCCCGGGCTTAAGGGACAAAGAAGAGGCCTTGAAAGTCATCCAAGAGGCCATCGAAAATTATCGCCGGAAGTTCGGTGAATAAAACTACCCCCTTAGAAATCGACTAAGGGGATCTTTTTATCTTGGGTCGTTTTCTTTAAGCCAGCCATTTAGCAAATTGAGATATTCTTCGTTTGCCTCAAAATAAGTCATATGGCGAGCTCCTCTAAATTCGTAAAGGAGTTTCTTTTTAGAACCGATCTTTTCGTACATCGTCTGATTTTGTAACAACGTAGATTCGTCTTCCGACCCATAACAAATTAAGGCAGGGCAGTGAATTGTATTTAATGAGGGGCGTGTATCATAATTTCGAAGATTTCCTAAAGGAGTGAATTCGCTAGGGCCCCATGCCGTTTCATAAGCGACGATACCACTTCTTTTTTCTCTTCTAAGACATTCGGGAACTCGAGGATCGTTCTTATCAAAATCCGAGACGGTTAATTTCAAATATCGTTGGCTAACTTGATGAAATGGTTCGTTATGATAATCACCGCTTGTTTCTGCGTTTTCGATAACTTCTTGATCGGCTTGGCTTAATTTTTTCGCTAGCCGATGCGTTTCTTCCCTCCACTGGGAAGCGCTGCATAAAGTGGAAGACAACGTCACCGAGACAACGCCTCTTCGATGTTTGGAAGTAAGATAGAGCTGGGCGAGCATGCCACCCCAGCTATGCCCCAAAAGATGGAACCGGCGTAGATGAAGTTTTTGACGGAGATTTTCTAATTCGCCAATCCAAAAATCTTTTTGATAGAGGTCGGGGTGGTTATCTGGCAAAGAAGAAAGGCCACAGCCAATTTGATCATATAAAATCACGGGGCGATCGCTCCGTTCGGCCAAAGGAAATAACAGTTCCAATGAGTTGTGCGTGGATCCAGGACCTCCATGAAGGCAAAGAAGAGGTATGTTTTTACCTCGGGGGTTAGCAATTTTCACATAAGTTTTGAGCCCTCGGTAGGAGAGAAACGTTTCTAGGATTTCCATAGAACTTATTGTACTGATCTTAGCTCGGCCAAAATAGTAAAAAACTGGTGAAATTGTTGCCACAAAGAAAAAACTAATTCGCCAAAATCTGAGAATCGGAGAGAGTTCCTTCGCCCAAGGCGTTAAATTTATCGATTAGATCCTGAACCTTGAGGTTCTTTTTCTCTTCCCCCTCGGCCTCAAAAATGATTTTGCCCTCGTTCATCATAATCAAACGATTTCCATAAGCAATCGCATCCTTCATGTTATGGGTAATCATCAAAGTAGGAATATTGTGTTCTCGAACCATCTGATTTGTTAATTCCATCACTGTCCTTGCTGTTTTTGGGTCTAACGCGGCCGTATGTTCATCTAAGAGAAGTAGTTCTGGCTTCTTCAAAGTGGCCATCAATAAGGTGATGGATTGGCGTTGTCCGCCAGAGAAAGTCCCCATCGGACTATTCAAGCGATTCTCTAAACCAAGATTCAACGATTTCAACAATTC
The DNA here is from genome assembly GCA_902794835.1 of uncultured Erysipelotrichaceae bacterium. Classification (GTDB taxonomy): domain Bacteria; phylum Bacillota_I; class Bacilli_A; order RFN20; family CAG-826; genus UBA4951. Next base: position 10,787 of record CADBIO010000029.1, on the reverse strand, counting down.
GGCGAAGGCGACTTCTTTCTTTTTTGACAAAGCCCAACGAAGCGGAGATTGTCTTTCTCCACGGCGAGAGGCGATGGAAAGGTTCTCAAAGAGAGACATCGAGGCAATTGTCCCCTCCAAAGGATCTTGAAACACGCGGGCGATGTATTTGGCTCGTTTCTCTTCCGAATCTTTTCTTAACTCCCTGCCATTCAAAATAATCGACCCTTCCTCGATAGGAAAACGGCCGGCGATGCAATTCAGCAAAGTCGATTTGCCAGAACCGTTAGAGCCAATCACGGAAACAAAATCCCCTTCATAAATGGTGAGCGAGACACCGCGTAACGCTTTTTTGTCGTTTAAGGGATTGGTGTCCATAGAAAAGGTTTTATGAATGTCATAAAGCTCTAAAATCTTTTCCTTTTCCATCTCAGCTTCGCTTCCTTTCCGCCCCTAACACAAAATGAGAAAAGTTCTCCTGAAGCATCTCGCTTGGGCTTTGGATCGTTTCTCTTTCTCCTTCTTGGGTCATTCTCATGCGATTCTTTTTGTTATTGATTTTCACCGTGACGTGTTTCACTAAGTGACCAAGAAGAATCACAACCACTAAGAGAATGGCTTTATAGAAATTCAACAGGTAACCGTTGGTGTCGATTAACATCAAAACCTGGATGATATACCAATAGAGAAAAGATCCAACGATAGAGGCAAGAAGGCCACGTTTGAAACTTTTTTGACCAAAAATGAGCTCCCCTAAGAATAAAGAGGAGAGGCCAACAACGATCATCCCCGTCCCATCGGTAGAATAACCGAACCCGTTATGTTGGGCATACAAGGATCCGGCGATTCCAACTAAGGCACCAGAGATTGATAAACCGATCATGAACATCCCTTTGACTTGAATTCCATTGGCACGTGACATGTGTTTGTTTTTTCCAGCGGCGCGAATTGACATCCCTAATTCGGTGCCAAAGAAGAAATAGAGGGCAAAGGCAATCAGGGCCAAGATTGCCCCACCGACGATAATGTAACTAAGATAGTTGGCATAATAAGAACTAAGCCCTGCAACTTTCAGCCCATTGCCCAGCCAATTGAATGCCGTAAGGTGGGCGCTCATCGCAAACGTCGCCACGCCCCCATTCAATGACATAAAAACGATGGATAATCCGAAATTGGCAGCCATCATGATGATCCCAGAAAGCAACGCAGGAATTTTTAAATATACGGTCAACAAGGAATTCAACAAGCCTGTGGCTAAGCCAATGAATGCGCTGATAAGCAAAGCCACAAAACAGTTGATTCCTTGATGAATCAAGATGGCTGTCACAACCGTGGTTAACGGGATAATTCCTTCGACGGATAAATCGGCGACATCTAAGATGCGAAACGAGAGAAACACACCAATCACCAAAAGAGCAAAAATCACTCCATTAGGCAAAGGGGCGAAAAAGAAATTTTGGATGGATGTGCTGGAAGAAAGAATCATAGGATTGTTGCTCCTTCTTTTGAAAGCAACGATTCAGGTAAATCCAGTCCTTCTTTTTCGGCGAAAGTCTTGTTGATGGAAATGGTATGATTATCACAACTTTCGACAGAAAGAGATCCCGCTTGCGCGCCGTCTTGAAGGATTTTCAAAGCTTGTTTTGCCACTTGAACGCCAGACGCTTCATAATCAATCCCCATAGAAAAAGTCGTTCCTTCCACCAATCCAGAATCTGCACCAAAGACAATTAAAGGTTTGCTTCTCGAAGCATCTAAAGACTCCACCGCTCCTCTGACCAATGAAATCGAGTTAGCGATGGTGTCATCGGTGGCAATAAAGACAGCATCAACCTCTTCTGGGATAGAGGCGATAGCGGACGTAATCTCTCCCGCATTGGTAATCGTAGTCCGAGAAGAACTAACGCCCTTCGAAGATAAGAAGGCTTCTGCAATCCCGGCTTGATAAACCGAGTTTGTTTCCGTGGCGGTGAACAAAGAAGTCACTTGATCAACACCCCCAAAATCCAAAACGAGCTGAAGTCCCTCGGCAATCGGACCCAAATCCGTGACACCCGTAACGTTTTCTCCTGGTAAAACAAGGTCGTTCACCAAATTGGCACCGATTGGATTGGTAACGGCGGCAAACAGAACAGGAATCCCCGTGCCTACCGAATCGACCGCGGATTTTAAGGCGGTGGCTGAAGGAGTCGCAATCCCAAGAACCAAATCACTTTCTGCCGCCAGTGTCGCCGCCATTTGGGTGTTGGTGGTCGAGTTTGCCTGGGGATTTTGGATATTAAAACTAATTTGATCCGCCAATTTAGAGCCTTCTAATGTCTTCACAAAGCCTTTCTTCACATTCTCCAAAGCGGTAAAGCTGCCAAATTGAAGGACACCGATTTGAGTTTTTTCGGTTTCGTCTCCACCGCATCCCGCCAAAAGAGAGGCGCTTAAAAGGAAAGTGGCGAATAATACGATTTTGTTTTGTTTCTTCATGGTTGTTCCTCCTTTAAAACAAAAACCGGGCTTTTCTTTTTGCCCGGTCTAATGGAGAACAAGAGAATTGGATTGACGTCTCACCGATCGGGCTTATGGCTTTTCCTCCGCCCGACAAGCGAGTGAAAAGCTACCTGCGATACCAGTAGGCGTAATAATAGAAAACAACGGCGGCATTGCGAACCATTTTGTCCATGCTTCTTGCGTTTTCCATGGCCCAATTCTCAAAGAAATGGGTGGATTGTCAATGATTTTTTCTTGAATTTGCTAATTATTTTTCCTTCCTCGCGTCTTTCCTAAAGGAAGAACGGGGTTCTTTTAAATAAAAAACCGAGGTCTCAAACCTCGGTTATCGTTTTCTTTATCCGTTTATCATCTTGATGAGGTTATCGAAATAGCCCATCAAAATTTGCAAGAAATTATTGTTATAGAACATCTTTCCGACGGTATATACCGTATCATCGGAGAGACAGAGTTGAGAATCTAAGAATTCGTAAACCTGCTGAATGCCACTCAACGCGCTTAAACCGGCAGAAGCCAATGTGACATAGAACACGCCAATCGCAAGGCCTAACACACCGCCAAGAATGCGATTGATCGGTCCCACAATTTTGATTTTGTTGAGATTCCTCGTCAGGATGCGAACAATCAAGAAAATGACAGAAACAAGGATGAAAACCACCACAAAGGCGAGAGCCACAAACATTAAGGAAGCAATGGCTTCGCCGAAATAGAAGGCAAGGTTTTCGCTCGCGCTTTCTGGCACGGCACTCAAAACCAAATTGCTGACCGTCCCTTGCAAGAAACTCGGAATCCCCAAAGAGGATAACGCCAAAGACAAGACGGTGTTGCCGTCATAGACTTCTTCCGTCAACTGAGCTTGACCAACAACCCATTCCATGGCGTTTTGAGATCCATATTTGGCGATGATATAGGCGTTGGCAACGTCATTACCGGCGTCAATCGGATGGCCGGCACCGCGTTCAACAAACCAGCTAGAGATATTGTCGCGAAGACCCGTGCCCCAACCGTTGAGGCTAAAAAGATAAGACCCTAATGGTTTGGCGATCAGATAAGCGATGAAGAAGGCGATGATCGCCCCAAAGAAGCTGAGGAAAGAATGAATGAATCCTTTATGGATTCCCCAGAGGACACTAAAAATCACGATGGCCAAATAAATCAAGGAAATCCAATCGAACTTATAGGTCTGTCCGGCTTCTGGAAAAATGGCAACTAACACATTCATACAACTATATTTTATTGGGGACGTGGCATCAAAGTAAACTAAGTTTATAATTGTCTCATATGAGCAAAACGAAAAAGCAGCGTGTGGCCTTAATCGCGCATGACAACAAAAAGGCAGAAATGATCGCTTGGGCGATGAAACACAAAGACCAATTACAAGATTTTTACCTTTGTGGAACCGGTCATACGGCAAAGTTAGTCGAGGACGCTACCGGCCTCCCGGTCAAAAATTATTTGCCTGGCCCGATGGGAGGCGATTTAGAGATCGGCTCAGCCGTAGCCAATCATGAAATAGACGTTGTCATTTTCTTTTGGGACCCCCTCGCTTCTCAGCCCCACGATCCAGACGTCAAGGCGTTGATGAGAATTGTGGCAGTTTACAACATCCCCTTCGCCACCAACGAAGCGACAGCAGACTTAATTTTTGAATAAAAAGAGGCGGGACGTACCGCCTTTTTCAATGATTTTGTTTATAACGATTCTACGTAGGACGCCAGTTTGGCATCATTGTAAAAATAAGAAGTGTCTAATGGATAATCTGGGGTTACCCCAGCATCGACATCCGTGAAAACGCTCGAAGAATCAACGGTACTGATGCGCGAAATGCCAGAGATTTGGTAAGGCATGCCATCGATTGTGGCGCTGGGGAAGACGACGCAGGCTCCGCCGCCGCTGGTTTCGCCAATGATTTTGGCAACACCCATGCTTTTTGCGATGGCTGGGAAAGCGTTGGCGCAAGAAAAAGACAAGTTCGAAGCAAGAATATAGAAATTGAAATCATTACGGACATCAGCGGCATTGAATTGTCCATCTAAGTTTGTGTCTACGGAATAATAAAGCCTGCTTTTGCTACCCGTTAATGGATTATAGATATTGAGGTTCACATCGGCTGCCATCCACCCTAAAGCGGCTATCAAAGTGTTAGCGGTTCCGCCACCATTCAAGGTGATGTCGAAAATCACGTTTTCCACTCCCCCGTGAGCGTCGATTTTGCTAAAGGCGTCGTAGAGGAAAGCGAACGTATCCGTATCCACGTAATTTTTGACGCTACCGGTGGTGAAAGACATCACTTCACAAGCAAATTCATCAAAAGAGACGATGGCCGTAGATCCCGAAAAACGAACGGCATCAAAGGAAGACCCAAGCCTTTGCTTTCTTAGGGATTCGTATTTGCTTTGAGCCTCAGATAACGCATACATCCGATCCGAATAATAGTAATAAAACTGACTGTCGCTGCGGATGCCTGAAGAAAAGATTGAACCATAGGCTTCTGAGCCGGTATGACCATCGCCGATCAATTCATTCATCAACTGATCGATCGCCTTGGCATAGGTGGTCTCATTCGTCGACAATAGATTGGCACGTAATTGGGAATTGTTATTTTTCAAATAAGAATCAAACGGGGTTAATTTTTGATCCAAAAAACCGTAGAAATGGTCGATTTGGAAACAAAGCATTTGGTAATTAAAGGCGGCATATTCGCTATCTTTGGTAAAGGAGTTCTTGAAATAGGATTTTCCGTAACTGGTAAGGGTGCTTCCATCAAGCGAGAAATAAGAGCTATAGGAAAGGTAGAAGCCGTTGCCATTAAAGACAAAAGAATAACCTAACTGGGCAAAGAAGATTTGATCGACACTCGCGAAGGGAAGATAGATCTCGCCACCATCTTCGATGATGTCGAGACCATAATCGGACAAATCGAAAGTGAACGACCCTCCTGAGACGTAGGTACACGATTGGTTGTCGCTAAATTGGACGTAATAAGAAGCGTCGGGCAAGGAAACGACGTTTCCGATTTCCTCATTCTCCAATAGCCATTGAAGATAAAGATCGTAATCGTTAAAAGAAACCGTATCAGCGTTGGCGTCGACAATCAGATCAATAACGTTATTGATTCGATAGGCATATACGCCAGATGTCGATGACTTCAGCGTGGCTTTTTCTAAAAACGTTTCAAAATAATTCCCGACATCAACATAAGGAATAGAACCTAACATACGATAGGTGATGGTCCCTGCTAAAGAGGCTTTATAGGTGCCGTTATCCTCCATCGGCTGATAGATATTACCCGTCTTTTTGGCGCCCAAAGCTTTTGTTGGTTCGCTGCTAGATGATTGGGAATCGGCAGAAGAGTTTTGCGAAGAAGGGCTTGAGGAAGAAGGGTCTTGCGAAGAGGAAGGTGTTTCTTGGCTAGTTTCGCTACTAGAAGGATTAACTTCCTGAGAAGTAGCACTATCACTTGGCTTGAGGGGCCTTAATTGCAAATCGCAAGAAGAAAGAGCGAGCAAACAAGTGGTTGATGCGAGAAATAAAATTTTAGAACGTCTCATAATACGGCCTCGTGGAAAAGCTTTTGGCTTGTCTTTAACTCTATCAACTTCGGAAGGAAAAAGAAACAGAAGCATCCCCATTGCTCGTCAATGGACCAATACAAGCACCAAAAAAGCCCCTCCCTAAGAAGGAGAGGCTTTCTTCAAGAAGAAACTGATTTCTATTATTCGTTAGAAATGTTTGTGGTCTCAGGGGCGTTGGTGACGCTGGCGAGGACGGCTTGTTTTTGAATATTGGATTCGTTTCGTTTAGCCAGCTCCTCCACCATTTTCTTCTCATCTTCTTCCGTGATGTGGTAACCAAATCTTATGATGAGGTAGGAGGCCACGAACATCCCGATGGTCAAACCGATGATGATGATGCCAAAGAGTAACAAATTCGCTTTCCCCTCGGCGTAAAGTTGATCGATGCTTTGGTTGATTTCTTGGGTCACCGCTTCTTCGGTCATGGTTCCAGAGTCAACTTTTTCTTCGGCCTTTCCAATCAATTCAAATACGGCATAGAATCCGCCGGCGAAATAGGCTAAATAACGAATGCCCAAATTCAAGCCGGAGCCAAGTTTAACATCAAGCGGACGCCAGGCGAAGCAAATGGATTCTTTGCGTTCTCCGAATTGATATTCGTTATAGTCAATCGCGTCTTGGAACATCACCATCAAGGCCAAATAGAATAAACCTGAGGCGCCAAAGAAGATAAAGGCAAAGGCGTAGAGAATGATGTTTTGCCAGCCAAGGAAATTTTCCGAGGCCAGAATCGGATTCCGTCCTCCTGGTTGTAATGGGAAGCCCAAGAAGAAGAAAGCCAAATAGAAGACGACGATCAAAATGCCCGAAAGCAACAAAATGCTTTGCTTTGACATTCGTTTCGACAACATCGGATAGAACGCCTGTGCAGCAATCGTTCCTACAATATAGAAAACCGAGATGACGGTGGCAATCATTGCCCCGCTAGGATAGCCATAAAGGAAATAATAATAGTTGGTCCCAACCCCAGTTAACAAACCAGAGGCGGCATAATACAAGAACATCGCAATGGCGACAGAGCGAAGCTCAGGATTTTTGATGACAACCTTAAACAAATCAAGGATGTGGGTGTTTTCAGAGACTTCTTCTTGTTGCGGATCGCGTTTCTTTTCTTTGCAAAGGAAGAAAACAAGGGTTTGAGAGACCAGGAAGAGCACAGAGATGGCGATTGCGGCGATCAAATACACTTGTTTGTAGGTGCCTAAATTCCCTGGGCCTAAGGTTAAGACGGCAAAGGAAATGAAGGTGCCGATGGAAGCGGCAATCGTCATATGCGTGGAAAGAGTCGCGCGTTGTTTTGGATCGTTGGTCAAGGCAGGCAGCATGGACCAATAGCCGATATCATTCATCGTGAACATCAAATCCCAAAGGAAATACATGATGATCATGAAGATGACATAGCCCCACCCCGAAACTAAGCCAAGAGAAGGCAAAACAAACATCAACAAGACAATCACGGCGTTGCCAATGGCTCCGATTTCAATCCAGGGACGGAATTTGCCCAGCTTAAAACGGAACTTCTCAATAATGAATCCCATGATTGGGTCGTTGATGCCGTCCCAAATCAAGGCAATCATCAATGCGGCGGTGATAACGCCGTATTGAGCGCTAAATGCATCGCCGGTATCCAAAACGCCCGCTGCTAAAGCGTATTGGGTGAGGAAAGTGCCGACCAAAGCATAGCAAAGGTCCCGGAAGATACCGGACCAAGGAAAGAGAATTTTGGTCAACTTCGGTACTTTATCGCCTTCATAAGTGCCGTTGTCGATCATTCTCTGCATGAATTTGCTGGCCATAAAAAGCCTCCTAAAATAATCAACTTATACTATAAAAAAGAAAGGGCTTACATTCAACAAAGGAATCATATTTTTTGAATTTTTCGAAAAAACAAGCTGTATCAAACAAAATGGAAAATCATTTGCTTTTGCCGTCGTTCGATAATTGACCTTTTAATAAAACTTAGTTTATTATGAAACTTAGTTTAATTAACGGGAGGGCGCGCATGAGCGAGATCGTCGTTTGTGAAAACTATTTTGTCCGAATTTTGCTACCTTATTTAAAGAACCCAGATGTGACTTTTTTGTCCCCTGAAGAGATTGAGAGGGCTTATTTGGGTGAAGTCTCGCAGCAAAATCTTTTTGATATCTATCGGAATTTCGCCGGAAAAAACTTTGCCTATGCTCGTTATTTAGCAAACGCCGCTCTTCATGTCCACGAAAGGGAGAGAGGACTTTCCCCTACTGATGATCTTTATGCCATCGTGAAGGATGTTCATGAACATATTGATTTTTCTCCCGATGAGATTACGGCCCACCTTATCGAGGGAAGCAATGTCCACCTCTGTCTCAATGGTTCCTGCCGTGGTTTGGAAAAGCTTTTAATGAAACACGGGGTCGCTTTTTCTTATCTTTCCATTCCTGCTTTAGAAGAAACAAAACCATCTGTTCCCATCGTTTGTTACAAAGATTTTAAAGAAGAGGCCCTGGAGACTTTGAACCAAATCGCTGGATTATTAAATCGCGGAGTCAATCCCTCGTCGATAGGGGTTTGCCTACAAAAAGACCTTTGGGAACAGTTCCGTGAAATCGCCGACCTTTTCCCCATTTCTCTTTCTTATGAAAACGTTCCTTTGAAAAACGTCGCTGCTTTAGATAGTTTGCTAGACTCCGTAAAAGAGGGGGACGCGAGAAGAATCCTTGAAGAGAACTATTCTGGCGAATCTTTTGAAGCGCAAATCGCATTCCAAGACGAGTTAAGAGGCCTTCTTGAAGATGAGATTGATGGAGAGGGATATGATGAATTCCTCTATGACGAGATGCGAGATTTCGTTGCTAATGGTTCATTGACAACTCACCTAGAAGGTATTAAAGTCGCCTCCTCTTTCAACGCTTTGCTAAAACGCTCCAAAATCTTCTTTTTAGGATTCAATTCCGCTTACCCGGCATCTGCCAAGGACAGCGATTTCCTCTCTGACGATCGAAAGAGCAATTATTCTTATTTGAAGACCTCTGAGGAAAAAAACGAGAAAAACGAAAAAGAACTAATCGCCGAAATCAACCATTATCGTCTTCAAGCCGAGAAAGGGTTTTCTTTGGTTTGCTCTTTCCATGATCCCGTCACTTATGCCAACCAAAAAGACGGAGAAAAAGATGTCTCGCCATTTTTAGAAGACGGAAAACTGTTCTTATTACAACGTTTTGCTCCGACAGAGGAAAGCGCCATCCGATATAGCAAAGAAGCGGATCGTTTTATCTATGCTGCTTTGAAAGATGATCACGACAATTATGGTGACACGTCCCCTTTATTTGTCTCTTTAGATAAAAAAGGATTAAAAAAGGAAAAGAAACGTCCCATCAACAACGGGAAAGAAGGACCGACTTTTGAATTCCCTTCTGATATGGAACTTTCCTATTCCTCGATGTCGGATTATTTCAAATGCCCATACCTTTTCTTGATTAAGCAAGGATATGGCATCAATGATTCTGAGGATGGCAGACAAATCATCTTTGATTCAGGCACAATGATGCATAAAGTCTTCGAAGATTTGCTAAAACGTGGTGAAATCCAAGATTTCGAGACTTCCTATGAAGAAGCATTCAACACCAAAAGAAACGGGGACCCCGTGGAGTTGGAAAAACGCAAAGAATTCTCCTCTTTAAGCGGTCATGATCAATTCTATTTGCGACAAATCTATGATTTAGCGGTAAAACTAAAGCCCGAAATCGAAACCGTTTGCCAAACTCTAGGCTTAACCCATTCTGACACGGAAAAGAAATTCCGGGCGACCATCAAAGAAGGAGACCCTCTTTCGTTAGAGGTTTCACAAAAAGGAGACAACGGGCTCAAAATCAAAGGCTATATTGACGCCTTCTTAAAAAATGACAAAGGACAGTTTGTGATCCTTGATTATAAGAGCGGATCCCACTTCTTTAATTATGACAACGCCTATTATGGTTTTGATATTCAATTGCCGTTATATGCCTGGGCCGAAAAAACGCTCACTAACCAACAACCTTTGGGCTATTATTTCGTCTTGCCATTTGGAACGAAGAAAAACTATCTCATCACCAATCCTGATTCATACGACTATCCTTTTTCCGGCATCTCTTATCGCGATGAAAACGGACAATATTTCATCCAATCCGTTGTCGACGAAATGAAAAGATACATTAAAGACACCAATGCCAAAAAACCATTTAGCAGCCAACAAGTCGAGGCTTTAGAAGAACAACTAAAACAGAATCTGAACGACATCATAAACGCCTTAAAGAACACTAAGGAATTCCCTGTTGTGCGAAGCCAGTTTGTGGATGAGACAGGGTTCCCAAAAAGCAACCAATGCCTCCACTGCCCTTATGAAGATTGCTGCTATCTTAACCTTAACGACAGCCAACAGCATCGAGACTTGAGAAGCCAGTTGGGAGAAAGCGAGGAAGACGAAAATGAGCATTGATCCAATTTATCAAGACGATTTCGACATTCTCGTTTCCGCTGGAGCGGGAACCGGGAAAACATTCACGCTGAAAAAACGCATCGCTAGAAAAATCAGCCAAGGAAAAGGCGATTTAAGGAAGATGCTGATTTTAACTTTCACCAACCTTGCCGCCGCCAGCATGAGAAATAAAATCGCTGAAGAGCTCAAAGACCCTTGTTATGCCGACAACGAATTCGTTCAACAACAACTGAAATATCTTGCCGGAGCCGACATTCTGACTTTTGACGCTTTCAATC
>CADBIO010000028.1 GCA_902794835.1 uncultured Erysipelotrichaceae bacterium | reverse complement strand
GTGCCATGACATTGAAGAAGATAACCATAATCACAACTGCCGCAGCCAAAAGGATGAAGCCGAACCAGCGATAATCAAAGCCCATTGCGGCTTTAAATTCGGCATTGCCCGTCCAATTCTCGCTGGCTTTGCCAGGGAGATAATCGGAAACGATGCCCAAAATGATCATGATGATTCCGCCTAAAGCAAGGATGGAATCGATGGAACCAATGACGGCTCTCCATGCGATATGCCAGCTCTTGCTATGGATTTTTTTGGTATTGGTTGCTGTGTCTGCCATAATTCTAGAAATTCAGTTGCTTATTTTTTCGGAAGGCCGGTCTTTGGGTCGAGCTCGACTGGTTCCCCTTCCACCGCCGCTGCTTGGGCTGGTTTCTCGCCGGCTCCGATCTTGTTGCCGTTGGCTTGAGCTTGGGCGATGAGTTCATTTAAAACTGGGACATAAGCGTCACGGAAAGCTGGCTCGACTTCACGGATCAATCCGCCAACCGCGTCCTGGGTTTCCTTGATGACTTCGCCAAATCCTTTTCCCATCGGCAAATCACGACGACCAGTCATAAATTCGACTAATTCGAAGACTTTGTCTTGAACGCCCATGAATCTTTCGTCAGTGATATGCGAATTGGCACGGACGATGTTGAGATTTTGAATGACGGCGTTGATATCATTGCCAATGAATTTGGAGGCTGCGCTTTCTTCGCCTTTGGCTTCACGGCGGGCTTGGTTATAATCGCTGAACAATTTAATGAGCTGGTTGGTCAAAGTAAGATAAGCGACGGTGCGATACATTCTTTCTTCCAAAAGATCGACGTGTTCAACGACAGAAACATCGATGTTGTTTTTCTTCGCATCGGCGATGATGCCCCTAACCATTCCTTCAATGTTTTCGTGGATTGGCAAGACGCCACGGAAAATGGAAAGATGTTGAGCGTGGTCGACACGAAGTCCATCTTCGGCCGCCTTTAAAATCGTAGAGCTGTCTCCGTAAACTTCTTCGTAGAAATCACGGATCATTTTCTCTAATTTTTCGCCATTTTCGCCAGAATTGTTGATGATGCTCTTTAAAGGGGTGTTCTGGTCGAGTTCGACAAGAATGCTTCTTTTCTTCTCGTTGTAAGCATTCATGTCATAGTTGTCTCTTGGGAGAGTGTACTCAAGAGTGTCTCTGATCACAACCTTGTAATGTTCTAAGGTGGTAATCACTTCTGAAACTTGATTCATTGTGTTTGAATTCCTTTCTTAACATTAAGTTCCTGGATTTAATCGTTCTCCACAGAAGGGTAGACAAATTTTTCTAAATCGGAAAAATGTTTGATGGTGTGTTTTGCATGCTCTTTCACGCTTTGATCGGCATGGGCCATGCAAAAACTGTTGTCGCGATAAGATTCGAACATGGAAATATCATTTCCAGAATCGCCGACGACTAATACATTATCGTTAGAAATGTGATTGTAATCAAGATAAAAAGCGATACCGGAAGATTTTGTACACCCTTTAGGGGTGACTTCGATGGCTTGATTACTCCAAGCAAATTCGAATTCTGGATAACGGATGGATAAAAGTTCTGTGATTTCTCCGGAACGTTTGATCGATTTCTTGCGTGGTCCGACGAAAAGCAAAACTTTGTAAACCTCGCCTTTCTCGAGTTCTTCGTAGAAGATTTTCTCAGATTTGGTCACTTGCTCATGGTAAGTGCCTTGGGAAATTTCGTATAAGCGGTACGCAAAACGAGGCATCATTTTCATCGTCCCGATGTCGATGACGAAATTGCGGTGTTTGCAAAAGAGAGAAATGAACATCATCTTGAATTCCCGACGAACTTCCGAAATCATCTTTTTTAGCGATTCTGTCGGGAAAAAAGTTTCTTTGACCATTTCCCCGTTCACCATAACAAAAGCACCATTGCAGCCAATCACATCGACTTTTCGTTCAAGATTGTTGGCAACTTTTTCTCCGAAATATCTTCCACGTCCCGAAACGATGACGAGTTTCCCACCGTCATCGGTGAATCGTTCCAAAAATCTACGACTCATTTTGGGAATCATTGAGAAACGCTTTTTCGGATAAAACAAGGTTCCGTCTAAATCTGTTGCGATAACTTTATCTACGCTCATTGCCAAAGTATTTTACTTTGCCCCAATTTAAAAGTGAAGAAGGTTTTTCACTTTAGATGATCAACGATGGTTTTTGCCTTTTTTACGGCATTTTTAAAATCTTCTTGGGGTGTGCTTGAGGGTTCATAGGCAACCATAAATTCAAATTCTTTCTGATTCTTGATGAAGAACACAAGATCGGTGTACGGGTAGACTTCAACCAAACCTTTGTAAGAAGCATCATAAGTCTTCCGAAATAACGTTTCATCGAAAGTGATCCCTTGCGCTAAAACGCGGAGACGATTTCTAGCGAGACCTAAAATTTTTCCGCAGAAAATGTAATAAAGGGTGATCTTATAGCCTTGTTCGTGGGCGAGACGAATATAAGTGAGATGTTTTTCGTCAATCAAGGAGGAGGTCGAACAGAAAGAAAGGCCTCCAATCAATCCTTGATAAAGGGGCAAATTCGGAAGGGATGCCATGAAAGAATTTTTGAAACTCGTCAAGAACGTGTTTCTTCCACTGCCATCGACCCCACAAACCAGAATCAGCTCTTTGCCTTCATTTTCCGCCATGCTTCACTACCCTCACAACTTGCATCTTAGAATTCAAATACTCCTTGGCTCCGTTTTTGTATTCGTAGACTAAATACCCATCTTCAACGTAGGCAACCGGAACGCCATTTTTAAAATTTTTGGTACGTACTTTATTGAGTCCGTAAAGGGAAGCTTTCGAAGTTAAAAGGTAGAGGTATTTCTTGTATTTAATTGACGATGAATTACCTAGGTATTTGGTAACGAGTTTCCCTTCTTTCCGATAGGTCAGGTAATAGTAATCGTGCCCTTTGATTTTCTTTCTTGTCAGCGTTTTCTTCACAAGGACATTTTAATGCCGATTAAAAAGTTAGGCAACATTATATTTTTGTTAGTTAACTTTATCTGATGGCAAAAGAAAAGAGAGCCGAAGCTCTCTCAACTTTTTAAATGTTTTTATGATTAATTTTTTAACTCGTTTTCCGTTTCGATGACACCATAACCAACGTCAGCTCTCTTATAAGCAACGGCGATTTTGTTATCATCTGAATCCAAGTAAACGAAGAAGGAATGACCAAGGGCATCCATTCTAGTGATGGCATCATCTAGAGACATTGGCTCCAAATAAATTGACTTTGTTCTGACAACCTCTTCCGCATCAGCAGCTTCTTCCTCGGCCATGAAATTTTCGAAGGCGATGGAACGTCCTAATCCGAGACCTTTTCCAGCGTTCTTGGAACGGTTCATTCTCGTCTTCAGACGACGCATTTGATCTTCAAGCTTATCAATCGCAAGATCGACGGCAGCATAAAGATCGTTGTCACGGACTTCCGTACGGAAATCCATTTCCTTTGTGAAGATCGTGATTTCGACCTTCGCACCGACGTTATAAGCGACGACGACAGCTCGGCAAAGAGGCTCTTCATCGCTCTTAACGAAGTACTTATCCATGCGGCCGAGTTTCTTTTCGATGTCCGCACGAATAGAGTCGGTAACTGGGATGTTCTTACCGACAACCTGAACTTTCATATATGTACCTCCGGGACCTTTAAATCCCTTACAACTTTATAATAATTAACCAACGAAAAATGTAAAGTGATGTTAAAAATTTTCTAGGTATAATCGTCAATATTTCGTAATTGTAAATTTGTAAGCCCTTTCAGTTGGCTAATAAAAACCCCCGCCTTGTGGTCAGTAAATCAAATTACGTTCCAAAAAACGGGGGTTTTCTTACTTTTGGTTTTTGAAGAATTCTTTTAAGGCGGATACCTTATCTAATCTTTCCCAAGGAAGGTCAAGGTCAGGTCTACCGAAAGCTCCATAGTTGGTAGTATCGGCATATTTGAAATTAGGCTTTCTTAGTGAAAATTGATCGATGATGGCCCCTGGTCTTGCGTCAAAGAAGCGATCAATGGCTCCAAGAATGACGTCGTCCTCATAATGCTTGGTGCCATAGGTCGTTAATCCAATCGAGAGCGGTTTAGCCACGCCGATGGCGTAGGAAAGTTGAATCTCCAACCGATCGGCCGCCCCAGCGGCAACAAGGTTCTTGGCGATATACCTCGCATAATAAGAAGCGGAACGGTCAACTTTGGAAGGGTCTTTCCCCGAGAAAGATCCTCCTCCATGACGAGCAGATCCTCCATAAGTGTCAACAATTAATTTCCTGCCTGTTAGGCCGGTGTCGCCCATCGGTCCTCCAATGCAGAATCTTCCTGTTGGGTTGATCAAATAGGCAAAGTCGGTATTTAAGCCGAAAGATTTGGCGACAGGCACCATGATTTCGTCATGGATATATTTCTGAAAAGAGACCAAATCCGTCTCTTCGTCATGCTGGCAAGACATCAAAATGTTATCGATTTTGACTTGTTTTGGGTCAGTATAATCGATGGTGACTTGGGATTTCATGTCGGGACGAGAATGTTGGAAAGAGCCTTTCTTCCGTAATGCGCTGGCGGTTCTGACTAATTTATGGGCGATAGAAATCGCCAAAGGCATATAGCCTGCTGATTCGGTGGTCGCGTAGCCAAACATGATTCCTTGGTCGCCTGCGCCCATATCAAGTTCATTCTCGCGTTCGATGCCACGATTGATATCTGGGGATTGTTCTTTGATCTTGACCACGATTTGGCAACTGTCTGCCCCAATGCCGATTTCCGGAGAAGTATAGCCAATCTCTCGGAGAACCTTTCTGGCAATGCCCTCATAATCAACATGAGCACGAGTAGTGATTTCCCCGCCGATGATAAGATATTCGGTCGTCGCGAAAACTTCGCAGGCGACGTGAGAATAGGGATCTCCTGCTAAACAGGCGTCAAGAATGGAATCGGCAATCTTGTCACAGACCTTGTCAGGATGGCCTTCTGAGACCGATTCTGATGTGAATAAAATTTTGTTCATGGTTGCTCCTTTTACGAAAAAGCCCTCCACACTATAGGTGGAAGGTCTCGAACCAATCCAACGAGTATCGTTAGGGATGTGTGGCTCCCTCTCGGAACGAGCACTTACCAACCCTATGGTGGATGGAGTTGCTAGCAGCTTTTTCCAGTTCCTAAAAACCGCTTCTGGATACCCGACTTTTGTCGTGAGTTAATTCTAGGCTTTTCCCAGTTTGCTGACAAGGAAAACGATAAAAAAGAAGCTTGGTTCAGACTTCTCTTGGGTATGTTTTCTCAATGAATTTTTAAACCGAGTTGGTAGGCGGTTTCTAATTGATTGAGGTGTTGTTCATAATCCTTCGCCTTCTTCACGCCAGGAAGGCTCAAGAAAGAGAACAAATCCCAACCTAAATGTTCTGCGATAAGGCGGGATTGTTCTTTGACTGGCTCAAGGCTGCTAAGATCTTCGCCAGAAAAAGCAAGCATCACGATCAGTTTCTTTCCTGAAAGCGAGCCGGGAAGGAAACTCGTATCCAAACGGTCGATCACGTTTTTCAAATAACCGCTGAAAGAATAAAAATACAGCGGGGAGGCAAACACAACGACATCCGCCTCTTCTAAGTGAGGCTCAATTTGAAGCATATCGTCTTGAATCAAACAAGCCTTACCCTGATATTCCTCTGGGTAACCGCCATTGCCTATGCTGTCATGTATTTTCATGAAAGCGACGTTGAAAGTAACGATCTCATTGTCGCCTTTAGCGAGCCCTTTCTTGAAGGATTCGATGAGGGCGTTGGTGTTTCCTCGTAAACGAGGAGAGCCATTTAGAATCAAAACTTTTGCCATGTTTATCGCTCTTTTGCCCGTATTTCTTTTAAGGCTTGGGCAAATTGGTCTGGGCAAGAAGTTTGCCTGTTTTTAGAGCCAGGACAACGAATTCCATCCAGAGCTTCAATCACTTCGTCGATCTTCCTTCCTTGGACTAACTTGGAGATGCCTTGCAAATTGCCCGGACATCCGCCGACGACTTTCAAAGAAACAATGATGTCGCCATCTGTTGTGATTTCCAGTTGTCTAGAACAAACATTTTGTGGGGAGTAAAGATAACTTTTTTGCATTTTCAATTTCCGACGAGGGTATTATAGACCAAATGCAAAACGGAGATTAGCAAAACGCCTTTTTCTGTTTTGAATCAACAAATTTATCGTTCTTTTTTGTTCCTAAATTCAAAGAAAAAGCCTAGACTACCTCTAGGAGGGAAATCTATGGAAGAAGAAAACAAGAAAACGCCTGAGGCTGAGCAACCTCACGACGAAAACGAAAAGCCGATTCAGCCTGAAGAGATTGACGTTCCTATTGACGAATTGACTTCGCAAGACATCACCGACGCTTCTTTCGATGCGGAAACCCTTCTGAATGCGATTCAACGTCACGACGTTGCTAAATTAAATGAATTTTTCGAAACGATCCCGGACGCCGATATCGCAAAAGCGTGCGAACAATTGGATATCAAAGATGTCATCACTCTTTTCCGTGACACGAAATCAGAGCAAAATGCGGCTTTGTATGATGAATTGTCCCAGGATTTGAAAGAATCTTTGGTCCAGGCTATGACCAATAAAGAATTGGTCGAGCTGATCAACGAGCAATACGCCGACGACGTCGCCGATACGGTTGGCGACATGCCTGCCAATTTGGCCATGAAGGTTTTAGCGGCCGCTTCGCCAGACATGCGGAAAGACATCAACCAGTTGCTGAAATACAAAGAGGATAGCGCAGGCGCAATCATGACCACTGAGTTTATCGAACTCAAAGAGGGCATGACGATTAAAAAGGCCATTGATCATATTCGCAAAAGAGGCCGCGATGCGGAAACCATTTATACGATTTTCGTGAAAAACGAAAAACGAAAATTCGTCGGTACAGTCGACTTAGATGACTTGATCTGGGCTGAAGATGAGCAACATCTTTCGGACATCATGAATAAAGACGCTCCATTTTGCCACGTCAACACGGATAAAGAAGATGTCGCCAACATGTTCAGCAAATACGACTTGAACGCGATGGCCGTCTTAAATGACGACAATTGCCTGCTTGGCATCGTCACCGTCGATGACGCGGTCGATGTCATGGCAGAAGAAAACGCGGAAGATATTGCCCACATGACCAAAATGGAGCCACTCGAAGGCACTTATTCGCAAACTTCGCCATGGGTCAGCGCCAAAAAATGTATCCCTTGGATTGTCGCGCTTTTGATCCTTGGCACCTTTACAACGATGGTCTTGAACCGCTTGGAAGCCCAAACTATATTCGTTTCCCTGCCGATTTTGGTTTCCTTTGTCCCGACTTTGATGGATACCGGAGGAAATGCCGGGGGTCAGACGACCGGATTGATGATCCGCGGATTGGCGACAAACGAATTTGGCCCGAAAGATCTTTTGAAGATTCTTTGGAAAGAATTTCGAACCGCATTGATTGTCGCAGCCGCGATTTCTCTTTTCTGCTTTGTTTGGGTGACGATGGAACAATATACGGGAATTGTCAATTTAGGTCACGTTACCGACACGAATGGGGCTTCTTATAATTTCAGCGATTACAACATCTGGAATGGGTCGGTTTTCCAAGGAGAATTGGCTGGCGAATTTGCCATCCACGCCTTGACTTTCTCTGGCCTAGTCTCTGTCACAATGTTCTTTGCCATCACGATTTCCAAAGTCGTTGGCACCTCTCTTTGCATGGGGGCTGCGGCGATTAAGAAAGACCCTGCCTTGTTGGCTCAGCCAATGTTAACGACCATCATGGACGTAGCCACTTTATTGGTTTATTTCGGAATGGCTTGCCTCTTCTTCCCGGCCTTTGCTTAAAAACAAGAAAGATTTCTTATTGCTTAACGAATTTCCTTTAATTATAATTAACAACGCTGCGGGAATGGCGGAACTGGTAGACGCGTACGTTTGAGGGGCGTATGGGATTCCCATGTCGGTTCGAGTCCGATTTCCCGCACCACGTAAAAAATAGGCTTCAATATCGAATATTGAGGCCTTTTTTCTTTGATCAGGGGCTTATCTTATCTGACAATCAAAAAAGGGATTCGCTCTGATTACTTTGAAAAGAAAAATCCTTGGTAGCAAGGATGGTGAAATGTTCTCTTTCTTAGAATGTGGCTTTGACTAAACGATAAGTTCTGGTTTGGGTTTCAAAAACGAGTTCTTTGGAAGGATCGTGCTCAACTAGATAGTTTCGATAATCGGCAACCGCCCGATTAAACGAGGATTTTGAGCAGGCCATTTCTTTCTCGATCCCTTCTTCGGAGAAAGAGCCATGCTTTGCCAGGCAGGAGGCCATTGCTAAAACGATGTGAATGCGAACGGATTTCATGAAAAACTCCTTTGAGACAACATTCGATATCGAAACTGATTATAGTGATTATTCAACGACATTTCCATTTCTTTACAAAATATGATTTAAATCACTTAAAAAATAATTTTTGAACATTGTGGGCAACCTTTGCGGATTGGCGGAATTTTTCCCGATGAATCTCTTGGAAAGCCGAATATTTTTCTAGGGTTAGCAAACGAAAAACATTATCATTATCTAAAGCATAAAAAAGGAGAACGTTATGTCGAGAGCGGATCAAATTTTCATCGAAAACTGCAAGGATATCTTAACCAATGGCGTATGGGACACCGCCTACAATGTACGTCCTCACTGGGAAGATGGCACACCAGCCCACACGATTAAGAAATTCGGCATCGTCAATCGCTATAACTTGCAAGAAGAATTGCCGATCCTTACGATCCGCAAAACGGCATTCAAAAACTGTCTTGATGAGCTTCTTTGGATCTGGCAAAAGAAATCCAACAACGTCAAAGATTTAGGTTCTCATATTTGGGATAGCTGGGCCGATGAGAGCGGATCGATCGGAAAAGCTTATGGATATCAATTGGCCAAGAAGTCGATCTATCCAGAAGGAGAATTCGATCAGGTCGACCGCGTTCTTTATGATTTGAAGCATAACCCGAATTCCCGTCGCATCATGACGAACATCTACAATTTTGAAGACCTTCATGAAATGCATCTTTATCCTTGCGCCTATTCGATGACTTTTAACGTTTCGGGGGACACGTTGAATGGAATTCTCAACCAACGATCCAACGATATGCTGACGGCAAACAATTGGAACGTCCTCCAATATTCCTTATTGTTGATTATGTTTGCCCAAGTCTCTGGGTTAAAGCCAGGAACCTTGGTCCATGTCATCGCCGACGCTCATCTTTATGATCGGCATATCGATTTGGTGAAGGAAGTCATGGCCAAGCCTCAACATCCGGCGCCAAAGCTCAAAGTCGATCCTTCCATCACCAATTTTTATGACTTCACGGTCGATTCTTTTGAACTCGTTGATTATGAATTCGAAAAACTCGGCAAGAAAATTCCGGTGGCAATCTAAAATGAAACTCAGGGCAATCCTTAATTGTGATAAACATTTTGGCATCGGGAAAAAGAACGGTCTCCTTTTCGATTTGCCATTAGATATGAAATTTTTCCGTGAGACCACCAAAGGCCACACCGTTGTGATGGGAGAAAACACGTTGCTTTCCTTTCCTGGCTCTAAGCCGTTGAAAAATCGGACAAACGTCGTTCTTTCTCAAGACCCGACCCACAATTATGAGGGCGTCATTAACGTCCATACGATGGACGATTTCAAGGCAGAAATCAAAAACCAGTTGGGGCGTGACGACGTTTTTGTTATCGGGGGCGCTTCCATCTATCGTCAAATGTTGCCTTATTGCGATGAGGTTTATCTGACCAAAGTCGATGCCGATGGAGGCGCGGAAGTCTTCTTCCCGAATCTCGATAGGGATCCCTCCTTTGAGATGGTTGAAGAATCCGAACCACAATTAGACAACGGAATCCCGATTCGCTTCTGCACTTATCGCAATCACAACAAAATGGACTTATAAGAGAACTTTTGTTCTCTTTTCTTTTTATCGTTATATCGGTAAAAATTAACCGAAATAATTGAAATGCCGCTTAACTTCGTTATAATCTAAATGAACGTGTTCATAAAGGAAGGATGCCATGCCTAAGATTTGTTCTAACGCAAAAGAAAACATCTTAAGAATCGCAAAGAAAATCATCGTCAACGAAGGCTATGAGAAACTTACGATTCGTGATGTGGCCAAACAAACCGGCTATGGCGTTGGTACGATTTACAACTATTTTCCTAACAAATTGGCAATCGTTGCCTCTTTATTTTTGGAAGAATGGGAAGTGGCCAATCAATGCTTGATGCAAAAAAAGGAAACGGCTTCTTCTTTCCCAGAAGTCCTTTCGTTGGTTTATTCGACCATCAAAGGTTTTTTCGATGAACACAAAACGCTCTTTTTCTCCATCGATGTGGGGAAAGAGAATCGTGAGAAAATCGATTTTGGGCACCAACATTTTTTGAAGGTGATCATGACCTATCTCCATGATGCCCAAGTGCGTTTTTCCTGTGTTTCTTCCGAAGGGGATCTACGTAATGCCTCGATTTTGTTGATTCAGGCATCCACCACTTATGGTCTCTCTTTTGAGGAAATCAAAACATCGTTATTGAAATTGCTGCAAGGAGGTATTCAATGAGCAGTTTTAAACAATTGGAGCCAAAGGATAATTTCTATCAGACTTCCCTTTTCTTCCCGATGCCAGTCGTCATGGTCGGCACCATTTCGGAGAATGGCAAGGCTAACTTGGGACCTTATTCTCTGCTTGCTCCCTATTACATCGCCGGCAAAGACTATTACGCGATGATTTTGGAATGCCGCAATTCTTCTAATACGGCCCAAAATATCCTGCGTACAGGGAAATGCACCCTGAATTTCATCCCTGACGACAAAAAGCTTTTCAAAGAAGCAGTTAGAATGGGTTGGCCTGGCGACACCACTGAGGAAAAAATGAAAGGCTGTCTTTTTGAATTGGAAGATGGTCTGATGGCCGAAGAGGACCCAGAACACAAAGACATCTATCCAAAGGTGGTGAAACAAGCATTCCAAACCATCGAATGCACTTGGATGAGAGAATTAGATGGCGCAGAAAACGATAAGCCAGGCGAGCTCAACGGCTATGAAGGACCTTATCATATGTTTAATGGCATCACTTCTAAATTCGGAGTCCACTTCATTTTGAGAATCGACAAGATTTTGATGAAAGAAAAATATTACAACACCATCGTCAATGGAGTATCCGCCAAAGGCTTCCCGAAGGTTCCAACCGACTGGGGCTATCGCGATTCTAAATATTTCTGGTGCTCCCAATTTAAGAAACCAAGACCAGAACTTCTCCCGATGAGAGAAACCTCTGTCTCCAGTGTCCGTTATGCCGCCGAACGTCTCCAAACCGATGTGAAATTCACTGACGACGCCTTGGCAAGATTGGTCAAAGTCCCAAGAATCTTCTTGCCAGCCGCCTTAAAAGGATGCGTCAAATGGGCAGAAGAACATAACGTTAAATTGATCACCGAAAAAGAAATGGAAATCATTAACGATAAACGCGCCAAAGAAAAAGGAAAGGACAAATAAACAATGAAAGTCGTTTTAGCTGGTGCCTTCGGAAACCTCGGCTCTGACATTCTCCGTCAATTGATTGCCAGAGGCGATACCGTCGTTGCACTCGATTTAAAAGAAAAAGAAATCCCTGAATTGAAAGGGAAATATGAATTTCACGCCATCGATGTCACTAAACCAGAAACCTTAAAAGGAACTTGCGAAGGGGCTGATGCCGTGATTACCACCGTCGGTTTGGTTGGGGCTTCTAAAACGCTCACCAATTACGACATCGATTTGAATGGCAACCTCAATCTCCTTAACGAAGCCAAAAACGCAGGCGTGAAGAGATTTGCCTATGTTTCTGTCATTAAATGTGACACGGACCCTTCCGTTCCGATGCTTGAGGCAAAGCATCAATTCGAAGAGAAACTCAAAGAGAGCGGCCTGGAATATGTCATTTATCGCCCGACGGGGTACTTCTATGATATCGCCCACGTCTTCATGCCGATGATCGAAAAAGGCAAAGTCACCTTACTTGGTCGCAAGGATTATCCATGCAACGTCATTGACACTTCGGATTTAGCAGAATTCATTCTTCTCCATCTCGAAGATAACGGAAAGACCTATAACGTCGGTGGAAATGAAACCTATACCTACAAAGAAATCGCCCAAATGTTCTTTGAGGCCGCCGGCAAGAAAGTCAAAATCAGCCGCGCCCCTGTCTTCTTATTTGACTTAATCATCCGTAAAGCGGAGAAAGAAAAGAATGGGAAGGGGCCGATTGTCCGCTTCTCCAAATGGACACTTACGCACGACCTTATCGGGGAAGACAAATACGGGAAGCTTTCCTTTAAGGAATATATCAAATCACGTTATTCGAAGGAGGCAAAATAATGCTTAGCCAAGATCCAGTCACCTTAATTTGGATTGTCACTGGCATTCTCGCCGGCGTCGCTGCCGTGCTTTCTGCCATTGGCTTCTATAAATTCGTTTACTTCCTTTCTGTCGGTTATGGTTTTGCCATCGCCGGCATCGGAATCGCCCTCATCGTCATGTCCTTAATTGGCGCTATCCCTGCGATGGGTGTATTAGAATATATCCTCGCTGGATTGTTGATTCTTTATGGGGCAAGGCTCTCAGGATTCTTGCTTTTCCGCGAAATCAAGAGCGCTTCTTATCGCAAAACCTTGGGCAATGTCGCTGGCAAAGCAGAGAAAAAGATGCCGATCTTTGTCAAAGCAACCATCTGGCTCTGTGTCATCGTTTTGTATGTTGCCGAAGCTTCTCCGATTATGTACCGCATCACTGGTGGCGTGAATTATAACGTCACGGGCAGCGTCCTTGATTTGATTTTCCCTATCGTCGGTGGCGCCATCATGTTGATTGGCTTAGTGATCGAAACCGTCGCCGATTTGCAAAAATCCGCGGCCAAAAAGAAAAACCCTCACCGTTTTGTCGACACTGGCCTTTATCGTTTCGTCCGTTGCCCGAACTATTTGGGTGAAATCCTTTTCTGGACTGGCGTTCTTGTCTCTGGCGGCAGCGCAATGAATACTTGGTGGATGTGGGTCATCGCCGTCATTGGCTGGATCCTCATCGTCTATGTCATGGTTTCTGGGGCTAAACGTTTAGAGAAGAGACAGACAAAGAATTATGGCGAAGACCCTGAATATCAAGCCTACGTTAAAAAGACCCCAATCCTGATGCATTTAATCCCGGTCAAATCTTTGATCAACGTGAAATGGATTGTTTGAGGAATAACGCCATGAATCTCTTTTTACTCGAAGCGACGGAAGATTCTTTCGAAAGCGTTTATCAAAACACCCCTTGGGCCATTGTTTTGCAATCGATTTACGACCTTTTGCCGATTGGCTTGTTCCTGGTTGGGGCCGTCGTCTTGCTTCGTTGTCTTTATAACAAAATGGTCAAGGGTAATTATGCCTTGCTTGCCGCTGGATCCATCATGGTTTTTGCCGCTGGATTCCTTAAGGCCTTGCATAAATTCATCCTTGGTGTCAGCGGTTATAATTACCTCATCCTTGATAAGCAATTTACCCCGACTCAATCGGTGGGCTTTGCTTTGATTTTGGTGGCATTTATTGGAATGTTCACTTCTTACAACAAGAAATACACCAAAGTCCAAGCCATCGCTCTTCCGGCTATTTTATTCACCATTTTCATGGAAACGGGAAACCTCCCTGTCTTCGAATCCTCCTTGCCATTCATCATCTTGATGATCGTCGGGGCGGCGGGCATGCTAGGGATGTTAATTTATATCGCCATTAGAAGAAAAGATGTGATGTCGGCCATCTTCTTTGGCTTAGCCATCATCTTTATGGTGATGATGGGATATCTTTCTACCCGTAACAGCTGGACGATGACCTGGGTCGCAATCTCTGTGAATATTTGTTATCAAGCTTTGTTCATGGCTGGCGCTCTTCGTCTACAAAAGAAAGGTCTTGCTGCAGAAGATTCTTTGTCCCGTGTAGCAAAAGAAGAGAATAAGGCTGAATAAAAGTCCAACTCCTTCTCAAAGGCTCCGAAAGGGGCCTTTTTTCTCTTTGGTGAAAAAACAAAAGAGAGATTCTCACATTGAAATATTCCACTTTCTATGGCTGAGAGTCTGACTTCGTTCCCATATTGCCATCTCTTTGGGTTAAATGGTAAGGGTTTAATCGACTCTTCATGTATTTCTTGGGTGATTTTCCTTACTTATTTTTTGATAGCAAAAACGTGAAGAATTTGATTGCCGTTGTGTTTTGAGAGCCCCCTTCAATTGGGCATTTTGATTCAAAAAACTCTTTCGAACATTAAAAGCCTTGATCGCATCAAAGCGATTCCGCATGCTGTTGACGATCTAGCATACCTTAGATGAGAATCGAACGATGCAAATTAAAACTTAAGGAGTAGAAAACAGTTAAAAACGCTCAAGTATGTATTAAAGCATGTATCTTAATAAATAATAAAAAAGCCCTGATTTATACATCTATGGGTTTATATCTATTGTGTCTTTATATACCTATTTTGATACAAGGAACCGTTTTAACTTTAGTGGAACCGTTTTTGAATCGACGGAACCACTCGTTATTTTAAGTCATTTATAGCAAGCAACACCAATCTCTTTATCTCATCAGGATCTTCGCTATCAATAAGTAACATTGATTTTGCAGATGGATATGGGATTTGTTCTTTAAGGCCACTATTTTCTAAGGATTTAGTTTTCTTTATAAGAAATCTATTATCGTAAACACCACCAAAAAGAATATCCTCTTTATAAAGCATATATTCACCCATCATCTTTTTATAGGTGACGCTTTCTACTTCTCTCAATAATTCAAGAACATATTCTAGATAATCCTTAGAGCTAGCTATGAATGACCTCCCAATAACCAGTTTTGTTTGAACCATTTCTTCTGATGATGCCAATTTCTTGTAACAGTTTTAAATCTCTAGCAACTGTAGGCTCTGAAATATTTAATGTCTGTGCTATCTCTTTTCTTGTTATCGAAGGGACTTTTTTAATTAGGCCAATAATCTCGTTTTGACGATTTTTTATTGTATCATTTGTTGTATCATTTGTTGTATCATTTGATCTAATAAAAGTAAAGCTGAATGACGTTTCAGTATTTTCATACTTCCATTTTATCCCTGCCTCTTTGCAGAGTTTGAAAGTTCTTTCAAAGCCAGTAGCAAAGGAATCGATAGTATTATTTTTATACAAAGTCATATCAATCAGGGGATTTCTTAATATCGGGCTTTGTTTTCCTGCTGCAAAATCCATTGGATCAATGTTTTTAGCAATATTGCCTGGATTACTGATTTTTATTATGGTAGGAGTTAAATAGATTTCATTTAAAATAGCTGAATTTACCTTCATATGAGCGAAACTATTAACAACAATTTCTCTAATTGCTTCTAGTGGTATCTCTGGAGATTCTATTCTCTTGCTCCCGACAATCTTAGCATTCCACCTCATTCTTTCAGAAATGTAACGAATTCCTTCTTCAATGCAATCAAATATATTGCCTTCAAATAGTTTGATGTCAGAAAAAGATAATCTTTCATCGGTGTTAAAAACGGCCAATTTCAATTTGAGTGGCTTGTTTTTTGAAAAAAGGTAATAACCTGCGTTATTTAAATGATTATTCTTAAAAAGACCTAATTTTGTTAAAGCATCTGTGGTGTCTTTATAAACATAATTCAATCTTCCACATTCGTTGGCTTCATTAAAATATTTGATTAATCTCTCTTCATCAATATCATCAATTGTCCATTCAGTAATTTCGTTTTCCCATTTTGAATAATCAATAGAATCATCTTTGAAAAACTGCTCAAGTACTTCATTACTCATCAAAATATCTTCGTCGTCGCTTCTAATGTAGTATCTTCCGTAAGCGGAATATGGTTTCTTATCACCAGCAACAGATACTTTTATAATGCGTTTATCATTAATATTTTTTAATTCTATTGTCGGAATAACTTCTGGTTTCATATGGTTTTTAATTTCAACAGAAATATCGTGTGTTGTGTCTTTTCCTATTTGTTGGCCCATTACTGTCGAATCATTCAATACCCCAAAATACAAAACTCCACTGCCTGACTTATTGAGCATGGAAGATAGAGATACAATTCCTTGTTTCAATTCAGATGTACTTTTTTTAAATTCAACTGTTTCTGATTCACGATTTTCCATATTTTTACCTCGCAAATTTATTGTATCATTTATTGTATCATCAATCAATAATTCTGATACAAAAATGTAGTTATCCGCAAATTTGTTTCTAGGCAATTATCCGGTAATTCGTTTCCACCTTTCCATCCCCCATGGGGGATCCGGTTATCCCGTAATTTGTTTCC
>CADBIO010000027.1 GCA_902794835.1 uncultured Erysipelotrichaceae bacterium | reverse complement strand
GCATAAACAAAATAGAAGAAATTTCTAGACAAGTTTCATTATTTTACATCTTGATAGGGCTACAATTTTGCGTCAAAAGCCCCAACATAAGTGAGCAAATCCCTCTCAACCATAGACTCACATAAAAAATCCGAGAGATTTTTGTTCCGATGAATTTTAAATGTTTCGTTGTCTTTGAAAGCTTTTAGAATGGTCGTTAACGAGATTTGTAAGTTTTATAGTTTCGTTTGTTGTAAGTAAGCCTTTGTTTTCGACGATGTAGTCTTTCATTTGTTTAAAAGATTTAACTAATGAAATACTTTGCTTTGTTGCAAGTTCTCCTTTTAAAACAGTCATAAGCATATAAATTCCTTGTTCTGTAAAAGCCCAAGGCAACGAAGTTCGCCCACCTTTTATGCCTTCTGTTTGCATAATTGGCATCGAGGTGAAATTTTTGCACTTCGATATTTCATTCACTTCGGCTCGTGTTAATTGAAATCTAAATTCATTCGGAAATTTTTCAATATTGTTCTTTACTTGCCTATTAAAATTCCTTTTTTCGTATCCGTAGATCTGAGCAAGCTCAAATCCAAACATTATTTTTCACCACGGACAACGTAAATCATCGTTATTTAATATTTCATCAATCAGTGGTTTATACACTTCTTTTTCTTCGATTTTAGTAATCGTAGTTATTCTTTTGCCGGCATCTTTGCTAGATGCTCCACAATGATAAATTGATTCAGATTTACTGCTATAGTCCAATACGATATATCTATCATGAAATCGATTGTTGTTCTTCTTTATTGTTAGATTAAAACCAGTGTCATTCTTAAAATCATCGATGAAACTTGAATTTAGATTATTCTTTCCCTTGTTATCGGTAAATAAAATGATGACAATATTTGACTTGCAACATTTGAGTAATTGTAATGTTTTAATATCAATATAATCATCTACCACATATACCGAGTGTTTGGCGAGTTTATATATTGATTGATATGCAATATCGGCCTCTATTTTTTCGCCATTTAGAATAAGATAGTGTTTATATGTAGACGGATCTATAAAATTATCCATTACAATTTCTAGTTTTTCTTCAACATTGGCAAGTCTTTTAGAATGGTCGTTAACGAGATTTGTAAGTTTTATAGTTTCGTTTGTTGTAAGCAAGCCTTTGTTTTCGACGATGTAGTCTTTCATGGCTTTAAAAGTGCGAATTAGTATTTTGCTTTGTTTGGTAGCTAATTCACCTTTTAATACTGTCATAAGCATATAAATGCCTTGCTCAGTAAATGCATATGGTAATTTTCTCGTGCCACCCCAACTTGAAATCACATTTTGTGACATCAAGATTGAATCCATCTCAAGTCTAGTTAACTTAAACATAAAATCACTAGGAAATTTTTCTATATTACGATTCACCTGCTGATTAAAACTCCTTGTTTCGTATCCATAGATCTTAGCAAGCTCAAAATCAAGCATTACCCTTTCATCACGGACAACGTAAATCATTGATTCGATAGTTTCATTATTTAATTCAGGGACTATGATTTCATTCTTTGACACTCAAACTGCACCACCTTTATCAATACATATCTAGTCGAAAATTTCGAGAGATTGGGGAAAAGTTGATAAAAACGCTTTAGGTAAAAACCGCTTCACTCACATTCCCATGAGCGTTTCATGGAAAAGGTACCCCTTCCTCATGTCCAGGATTTGGGGTACCTTTCAAAATTCTGCGTTTTTAAAATTATTCGCTTAATTCGCCATTTTCATCCGTGGATGGAGCTTCTTCCCCTTTAAAGGCTTCACGGATTTTGGCGTTGATTTGCTCAGCGACCTCTGGATTCTCTTTGAAATAGGCTTTGGCAGCTTCTCTGCCATTTCCAATCTTCTCGCCGTTGATGTCATACCAATTGCCTGTCTTCTGGACAAAGCCGAATTGGACGCCGAGGTCCACCGTCTCCCCTTCTTTGGAAATGCCTTGGCCGTAGATGATATCCAGGTTGCAGCTCTTAAATGGCGGGGCGACTTTGTTTTTGACGACTTTCACACGGACGGAATTGCCGATGATGTTGGTGCCGAGTTTGATGGCGTCGGTGCGACGGATATCCAAACGGACGGTGGCGTAGAATTTCAAGGCTCGCCCACCGGTGGTCGTTTCTGGGTTTCCATACATCACGCCGACTTTCTCACGAAGCTGGTTGATGAAAATGACGAGGCAGTTGGTTTTGCCTAAAATGCCGGCAAGTTTCCGCATCGCCTTGCTCATAAGACGGGCTTGCAAACCGACTTGGTTATCTGACATCACGCCATCCAGTTCTTGTTGAGGAACCAAGGCGGCGACGGAATCGACGACGATCACATCGATTGCCCCTGATTCGGCTAACATCTCGACGATTTCAAGGGCTTGTTCGCCAGAATCAGGCTGTGAAAGGATGAGTTCATTGATATCCACGCCTAATTTGGCGGCGTATTCTGGGTCGATGGCATGCTCAGCATCGATATAAGCGGCTCTGCCCCCTTTCTTTTGACTTTCGGCGACCGCATGCAATGCCAAAGTGGTCTTACCAGAAGATTCTGGTCCGAAAATCTCAATGATTCTTCCTTTGGGATAGCCCCCAATGCCGATGGCTTGGTCGAGCAACAAAGAACCGCTGGGGACGACATCCACATCGACGTGTGGCTTTTCTCCCATTCTCATGACCGATCCTTTGCCATAGGTTTTCTCAA
The DNA here is from genome assembly GCA_902794835.1 of uncultured Erysipelotrichaceae bacterium. Classification (GTDB taxonomy): domain Bacteria; phylum Bacillota_I; class Bacilli_A; order RFN20; family CAG-826; genus UBA4951. Next base: position 14,323 of record CADBIO010000027.1, on the reverse strand, counting down.
TGGCGCGCAACGCCGATTCGAGGGCCGCGTCTTTGTCTTTGTTTGGTGCAAGTGTTTCTTTTTTTGCCATAAATTACTCCTCACTTATAAATAGACGTGTTTTTGGAAAAAACGACAAATTTTTTTATTTTTCGAAAATCGCGATAAGACGATCAAGCATCAAATCGACGGCAGCTTCACGGATTTCGTTTCTTGGGAGAGAGAAATCCTGTTGTAATTCCACAATCCCATATTTTGTGGCGATTGCCATGTTGACTCTTCCGACAGGGGCGGAGCCTTCTTCTTTGGCCGGTCCGGCATTCCCCGTGAAGGAAACGCAGACATCGACATCCAAGGTTTTTCTTCCGTTTAAGGCCATCGCATCAGCAACTTCTTTGGAAACGACTCCATATTCACGGATCATCTCGGCAGGAACGGAATCTAATTTGGTTTTTAGTTCCGAGGCATAAGTGACCAGGGCGCCACGAAAGACTTTGCTTGCCCCGGCAATCGAGCAGATGGCGGAAGCAAACATCCCTCCGGTCAAGGATTCGACAGAGCCAAGGGTTAAATGTTTGTTCTCTAAAGCTTTGAGGACTTTCTCTGCTTTCCCTAAATCAATCATTTTTCTTTTTTCTCCTCACGGAAGACGGATAAATTTTTAGCGACGTAAATGATTCCCGAAAGCAAAGACATCAAAGTCGCAAGATAAATCAAAATCGTGCCAAGACGGAGATAAGGGTTCCAATCTAGATCAAAGAAAGAGAATGGGAAGCCATTCAACAAAACGACAGGGATGGCAATCATTTGGAAAATGGTCTTTAATTTGCCGAAAAGATTCGCCGCCAGGACAATTCCTTTGCTAGCGGCCACGAAGCGAAGGGCGTCCACAACCAAATCACGGACGATCATGACGACCACGCAGAAGAGAGGGAGGGAAAGATTGCCCCAACGAGACAAAGCCAAATAGATCAGCATCGAATCGACTAGGAGTTTGTCAGCCACAGGATCAAGGAATTTCCCTAAATCGGTGACTTGGTGCAATTTTCTGGCCAAATAGCCATCCAAAGCATCGGTAGAAGCGGCCAGGATAAAGACGATTGCGGCGATTAGATAAACCAGATTGATGGAATTGCCAGGGCCAAAAGACAACGGTTGGAAGTCAGGCAAAAAATCGCAGACTAAAAGAAAAGCCAGCAGGCCCACCACAAGGATAATTCTTGCGGTCGTGATCTTTGTCGGAAGATTCATTTCTCTTTCCTTCTTTCTTTTCGGTGAGTGTCCGGCCCGATAAGCCATGTTCTGTCGAGGGCGATAATTAATCTCAGGTTTCCCTGGGAGGATTCTCTTCGGTTCGAGTCTCCTCCTTCCCCTACCAAATTTGGGTTTCTCGCTTGTGGGGTTTGCCAACGTTTCACCTTACTATCGCTAGTAAGCTCGTCTCTGTGGTACTTTATGGTTCCTTGACTACGAGAGCCAATTCGCCGCCGTCACGTACTCCTACGTGCCAAGGCTTATTTTTTCGCCTTGCGCAATCACTACAGCCATCACAGACTGTGCGAGCATGGACTTTCCTCTAGTTGCCTAGCAATCGCCTGGGCCGGAAATCATCAAGAGTTCCTTTTTCTGAGCGTCTTGGGATCAAAGCCTAGTTGCCAGATGAAATTTTCTAACATCCTGATCCGTTTGATATACTCCATATTCTCGGAACTGACCTTGTCCCCTTCTTGAATGCCGACGAGTTTGTTTTTCATCGAGGCATTCTCAAGCTCAAGGGCATGAATCCTTTTTCTTAGGGCGACGACATCAGGCTTGGCATTGGCTTGCTCAATCTGATGAAGTTTCCCTTTCAAAGAAAGGATTTCGGCATTCATGGCGGAGATCTCTTTTTGGAAGGTGCCATAATCTTTGATGATCTGATCCAAGAACAAATCCACTTCCGCGGCATCATATCCTTTGATGTCCTTCGGGAATTTCTTGTTAAGGATCTCTTTTTCGGTTAAGGTTTTCTCGTTTGCCATGATATGCCTTTCAATTATATTGAAATGCGTCGTTTTAGGGAAGAGAAACGCATGAGAAAAAAAGACTTTTGGCGTTGAGGTTGGGAAAGAGACTTCTCAAGTGGTAAAATTCGGCTATGCAGATTTTCGAAAATGAAACCAAAGGGTTGAAGGCCTTAGTCTTCCTTGACCTTGAGGCTACCGCTTTTACGGCAGAGATGATTGAAATCGGGGCTTATTTGGCCACCTTAAACCCAGATGGGTCGGTTAAAAAGGTCGGGAAACCTTTTAAACATTATGTCAAAGCCCATCACCCGATCGGCTGGGCCGTGACCAAACTCACTGGCATCACCGAAGAAAAACTTAGAGAAAAAGGGGAAGATTTCGGATTTGTTCTTTCGGAATTTCGGAAATACGTTGGCAAATATTGGAATTCCTGCCGTTTCGTGACTTTCGGGGAGCATGATATCGTGATCGTCAAAAACACGATGGCGGAACATAAAGACACCGTTGACCCTGCCTATGCAAGGCAGATTTATCGCCACCATTGGGATTTCCAAAAAACCTTAGGCACCTATGTTCAAGACGAACATGGCAATCCTTTGTCATTGAAGAATTACCTCACAGTCTTCCAGCTGGAATTCGACGGAACGGCGCACGACGCCATTTATGATGCCCTAAACACCTTGGATTTATATCAAGCGGCAAGAATTCATCCAGAAATCTTGGCAGAAGAATATCAAAAAGTCTTGCAAAACCTCAATTCCAATAAAGTAGGGAAACCAATCAAAACCCTGATCAAGATGCTAAATGAAGGGAAAACCGTCACCCCTGAGATGTGGGATTTGTTAATCAAGGAGACATTCCGATGAGCATCCATTACCCAGCTGGCGTCAAAACCCCTTCCACCTCTCCTGAGATGGAGAAGAAAAAGAAGAAAGCCACATCGCAAAAAAAGAAGCTTCATTTCAAAGTTCAGCCCGGCAATCGAGGGATGGCTTTTGAAGATGACATCAATCAGACCAACCAATATTATTTGGATCACGATTTGGCCGTCATCCATAAGAAACCAACGCCAATCAACATCGTCAAAGTCGATTACACCCATGGGGCGAAAATCACCCAGGCTTATTTCGAAGAGCCTTCCACGACCGACTATAATGGCATCTATCAAGGGAGATATATCGACTTCGAAGCCAAAAGCACCCACTCGAAGACATCGTTCCCCCTAAGCAACATCGCCCCTCAGCAAATCACTCATCTTAAAGCAGTGATGAAACACGGGGCCATCGCTTTCTTTTTGATCAATATCGTCCCATTAAATGAGACCTACCTTCTCCCAGCGGAATATGTTTGCGCCTTCTATGAAGAAAAACCACGCAAATCCATCCCGCTGGAAGAGATTAAGAAGCATGGTCATCTCGTGAAAGAAGGTTACGCCCCACGATTGGATTATCTTCCGATCTTAGACGAGTTTTTCTTGAAATAGGAACAATAACCCTGCAAAGGGCAATCCTCGCATTCTGGCTTGAGAGCGTGGCATTTCTTCCTGCCAAACCAGATTAAAGCGTGATGGAGGAAGACCCATTTTTCCCTGGGGAAGGTTTTCTCTAATTTCTCTTCGACTTTCTTCGGATCGTCTTTTTCTTTCGAATAACCTAGACGATCGGCAATCCGATGAACGTGGGTATCGACAGGAAGATAAGGCTCTATCCCTTGTTCTAAAAGGAAGACGCCCGCCGTTTTATTGCCCACTCCAGGAAGAGAAAGCAAAATCTTCTTTTCCAAGGGCACTTCCCCGCCGAAATCTGTCACCAGCTTTTGAGACAAAGCGAGGATGTTTTTTGCTTTAGCGTGGTATAAACCTAAACAGCGAATGTCCTGCTCGATTTCTTCGACGGAGGCTTCAGCCATCCTTTCTGGGGTGGGGAAATGAGAAAAAAGAGCAGGCGTTACCGCGTTGACGGATTTGTCGGTAGTCTGGGCAGAAAGAAGAATGGCCACCAGACATTCAAAGGGTGAGGAAAAATGAAGCGAAGTCGTCGCATCGCTGAAATCTTTCTCTAGATAGGATAACAAAGCGAGGTCTTTAGTTTTCATTCTCATCGCCCCAGAGGGCTTTGGCTGCCGCGACCGTCTCTTCAATATTCTTATCCCAACGATCGCTCACTCCCGTGGCACCTTCTTTTTGGATGTCTTCCTGTTTGCGTTTGGCGATCAAGGCCTTATTGACGGCGCGGACGGTTTTCTTGTTGCGGTTCACGCAATCGAGCAAAGCGTTACGGATCTCTTCTTCCCGATATCCCCCATCGAGCCATTCATTCATGGTCGTGGTTTCTAGGGGGGTAAGGGTTCTGGCGAATTTCTCTTCGAACAAAGAGATCAGTTTCTTAAGGAGAGTTTCCCGGTCTTTGTTCATCGAATTGGACAAATCTCTGGCTAAGGATGCCCCATATTCCGTCCTGACTTTATTCTCCAGCGGGGCTAGGGAAGTCGTCATTTTGTTTTCTTCGTTCATCTCAAAGGAAAGGAAGCCCTTTTTGATGAGTCCTGCCATGATTTCATTGATCTCGCTTGGGCTTAGATTCATCTTCAAAGAGAGCATGTCGGCGTTGATGAAAGAATTGCCCTGTTCTCCCAGATGATCCAGCATGAGGCAGACGGCAAGCTCGTTTTCGCTAAGGGATAGTTTCGTGTAGCAGTCCAATAGCAGATAACGGAAGCTGACAGCGTTGAGTATGGCATTGTTTTTAGTCATGTTCTTTCCATCCTTTCTTAATTTCTTCTTTGATTTTGGCGGGGTTGAGTTTCTTTAACAAAGGGAAATTCTCCTCCATCGCTTTCTGGCTGTTTTCTTCGATTTGAAAGCCCAAACGGTCGCGGAAACGTTCGGCCCGGCAAATCCTTAACGGATCTTCTTGGATTCGTAACGCTGGGTCTCCGACGAAACGGATGATCTTGTTCTGCAAATCCGACAGCCCTCCGCAGAAATCGATGACTTGATAATCTTTGTCTAAATAAAGGGCGTTGATGGTGAAATCACGTCGTAAATAATCTTTGCCGAGGTCTGTTACGAAGCGGATATAGGAAGGATGACGATGATCTTGGTATTCCCCTTCTTCTCTTAAGGTTGTGATATCGATCTCTTTGCCGTTGACGGTAAGACGGATGGAGCCGAATTTCGCAAAAGTGTAATTCGCCTCAGGCAAGAAAGATTTCTCTTCTTCTGGGGTAGCATCGGTGACGAAATCCAAATCATCTAACGGGATATCCAGCAAAAGATCCCGAACTGTCCCTCCCACCAGATAGAGATGGAAGCCATTTTTCTCATAGATGGTTTTAAGGAGATCGAATTCTTTCACCTGCATAAGGTAAGTTTAGCACGAAAAAAGACCATCCCGTAGGACGGTCTTGATTTCTTAAGGATTCGAAGAAAATTAGTTGAGTTTTTCTTTGAGGGCTTTAGAAACTTTGAAACCAACGCTGTTGGAAGCTGGGATTTCGATCTTGGAGCCATTGGATGGGTTGGTTCCTTCACGGGCGGCACGGGCCTTCTTGGAGAAGATACCGAAACCGGAGATCTTGACAGCTTCGCCCTTGACGAGTGCGTCAGCGATGACTTCGAAGACAGCGTCGATGACGGCTTCTGCGTCTCTCTTAGCAACTTCGCTCTTAACGGCAACTGCTTCGACTAATTCAGCTTTATTCATTTGTAGATTCCTCCTTTGCTAAATTGGTTGATTAAAAAGTAACACTTGAAAACACTTCTTTCAAGCAGGAAAAATCACTCACCATCGAAACTTTAGCCATTTTTTAGAGGAAAAATTCCGTCATTTTGAAGAAAGCGCTTTCTTTTTCATTTTTTTAAAAATAAAGGTTTTATCGAATCTTTTTTACGTTTTTGTGGAAAAAACTTCGATGAAATCTTAGGTTCATTTATTCTCTTTTTTCTCGTTGAAAAATTTTTTTGTTTTTTGTAAAAATTCACTTATTATCGACATATTTTTTACATTTCTAGAAAAATATCGCTCTAATTGTAAAGATAAATCTGGATGCTTTCTTCGGCTTTGTTTATTATTCTGATTTTCAAGCTGATTTTCATTTCTCAACAAATCATGGTTTCATGATGAAATTCTGAATCATAAGAAAAAGACCGTCTTTTTGGCGGTCTCTTTAAGAATAGGAACGGGTTTATTTCCTGGCCCGATAGATGATGTTGATCGGAGTGCCTTCGAAATCAAAGGTCTCGCGAATTCGATTTTCCAGATAACGGGTATAAGAGAAATGAGCTGTCTTAGGGTTATTGCAAAACATCACGAAAGTCGGAGGGCAGACGGAGACTTCTTCAGCGAAAACGATTTTGAGTCTCCCATGATTGAATTCTGGGGTGGGGTTCATATCTTGAGCATCGCGGATGATGTCATTTAAGACAGGGGTTGAGATTCTCCGATGGAACGCCTCATGGCATTTTTCGATCAGAGGGAATAAATCCTCCACTCCAGAGCCAGTTAAAGCAGAGGTGTAGACGATGGGGGCGTATTCTAGGAATTTCAGTTGAGTCCTCAATTCTTTCGTGAAGGCTTGCTTGGATTCATTTTTCTTTTTTCCTTCATCCCACTTGTTCACTACCACGATGACGGCCTTTTTGGCATCCATCGCATAGCCTAAGACATGTTTGTCTTGTTCTAATAAAGGACCGCTGCCATCAATCACGAAGAGAACGACCTCAGAACGATCAATCGCATTCAAGGCACGAATGGCGGCATATTTGTCAATCGCCTCAAAGATTCTTCCGCGTTTGACTAAGCCTGCCGTGTCGATGACGACATAGTTCTTCCCTTCATGCGTAAAAGGGGTGTCGATGGAATCTCTGGTGGTGCCAGCAATATCGGAGACTAAGGTTCTTTCGGAATGCAACAAGCGATTCGTCAGGGAAGATTTCCCGACGTTCGGTCTTCCGATGATGGAGAAAGTGATCGCATCCTCATAAGAAGGGATCTCTTTCTCAGGAAGGAGCTTGATGACCTTATCAAGGAAGTCTCCGATTCCGATGCCATGGGCGCCAGAACAGAAAAGAGGATCGCCTAATCCTAGACGATAGAATTCTCCGATGTTGCCCACTTCTTCGACATTATCGACTTTATTCACCAGCAAGATTTTTGGCTTGTTGGTCTGATAAAGCATCTTCGCGATGAAACGATCGTCTCCGCTTAAACCTTTCTTGCCATCCAAAACAAAAGCGATGACATCAGCCTCTTCCATGGCAATCTCCACCTGAGCCCGGATGGATTTCTGGAATGGGGCATTGGCCACTTCGATGCCGCCTGTGTCGATGACGGTGAATTCTTTGGTGAGCCAGGTGGCTTTGGCATAAATCCGGTCTCTGGTGACCCCTGGCGTTGGCTCGACGATGGACTTTCTTTCTCCGATGATACGGTTAAAAATCGTGGATTTGCCACTGGAAGGGGAACCAACTAACGCAAGCGTGCCTAGAGCCATTATTTTGCCTCCAATCCCGTCTTTTCTTTGACGATGGTTAAGATGGCCTGAACCACTTCCTCCACGTTCATCTGGGACGTATCGAGTTTCACGGCATCTTCCGCGGCCATCAAAGGGTCGAAATCGCGGTGTGAATCAATATAATCGCGTTTCTTCACTTCGGCAAGGACTTCTTCATAAGTCGCGGGGATGCCTTTCTCTTGGTCTTCTAAATATCTTCTTTGGGCTCTGATTTCAGCAGAAGCGAGCTGAAAAATCTTCACTTGGGCGTGAGGGAGGACATAAGAGCCAATGTCCCTGCCATCCATCACCACGCATTGATGTTCGGCCATCTTGCGTTGCATCTGAATCAAAGCCAGACGGACCGGCTTCATCGCGGCGATATAAGAGACATTGCCTGAGATCATGGGGGTCCTGATGATTTGGGTGACGTCTTCGTTGTTGCAGAAGATTGAACCATCTTCTTTTAGTTCGATTTGCAAAGAAGGAAGGATGGATTCCGCATCTTCGACTTTCGTAGGATTCTTCCCCGCTTTGATCACGGCATAAGTGACGGCGCGATACATCGCCCCTGTATCGATATACGTAAAGCCGAGCGCCTTGGCGACTCGTTTGGCGACGGTCGATTTGCCTGCCGCCGCTGGACCATCGATGGCAATGGAAATGTGTTGATCCATGGTTAATTCCTCACCCATAAGAAGTAGATAATGATGAAAAGCACAAGCGTAAGGAGAATGACTCCACCTTTAAGAAGATAGATGTCACGTTGTTTGTTCCGATATTCCTGATAAGGGGTCAGCACCGCCGCCTCTTCTTGGGAGACGGACACTTTTCTCGCTCTCTTGTTCTCGAATCTCTCATCCGAGGTGCCCAAGATTCTCTTGCGATAACGTGACCACTTCTCCATTCTCGTTTTCATACGTTCTTTATTGTAGAGGAAAGCGCCTCTTCTTTCATTATAGAAAGAGAGGAATTTTTATTTTGGTTTTCTGGTTTTGAAAAAATAGAGGTGACAAACTCAAAATCTAAAAAGAGGAGAAAAATGCGATAAAAAACCAAGTTTTGAAAAGTTAGCCTAAACTAACGTTTTTGGCTAAAGGTTTTTCTCCCTTTGACACCTCTTTTTTATGCCCTAAAATAGGCTCGTTCCCAGAGGAGGAAAACTCATGGTTAAAGTTACTGTCGACGCCGAAGCTTGCATCGGATGCGGTCTTTGCATCTCCAGCATGCCAGAAGTCTTCGAATTCAACGATGAAGGCAAATCTGTCGTCATCGCCGATGCCGATGAAGGCATGATCGATGATGTCATCGCTTCTTGCCCTGTCGCCGCGATCTCCAGATAATCGGGGTTAGAATTGCTCAATGAAGAGCCTCTCGTTTTTCGCGAGAGGTTTTTTCGTTCCATTTTTTCCACGAAAAGTGAGTAAATGAATTGAAAACCTTCTTGATGGGCGTACAATGTTTTTTCGTTTGAGTAAGGCAAACGAGAAAAAAACATGTTCAAACGTAAAAGTTTCAGAGAAATGGATCTAACCACCGGAAATCTCTTCTGGAAGGTTCCTCTTTTTGCTTTGCCGATGGCCTTGACTACCATCCTTCAATTGCTTTATACCACGGTAGATTTATATACCGTCTCCAATTTCGGGGGTGGCTCGAATTCGATGTCCGCGGTTGGCTCGAACGGGGCTTTGATCAATCTCATCGTCGCTTTGTTTGTCTCCATGGCCATCGGGGCCAATGTCGTTTTGGCCGCCTCGAAAGGGGCGCATGATCAAGAACGGGCTCAAAAAACCTTGCACACAAGTCTGATTTTCGCCACCTTTTTGGGATTGATCGTCGGGGTTCTCGGTTTCTTTTTGGCCCCTCTGCTGCTAAAGGCGATGGGGACGATCGACGCCATCATCGATAAGGCATCGATTTATTTAAGAATCTATTTCTTAGGCGCGCCTTTCTTATTGATCTACAATTTTGGTTCTCAGCTGTTACGCGCGATGGGAGATTCCCAACGCCCGTTATACATCCTGATTATTTCGGGATTGATTAATGTTGCTGCTGACTTGATCTTTGTGATCCTTTGCCGGATGGATGTGGCTGGGGTAGCTTTGGCAACGATCATCTCCGAAGCCATCTCTGCCATATTGACCGTCCTTTGGCTATGGAAAAATAAGAAAGGATATGTCCACATCGTTTGGAAACAAATGAGGGTTGATAGCAATGTCCTTAGCGATATCGTCCGTATTGGCTTGCCGGCAGGAATTCAGGCGATGGGATTCAACATCCCCAATGTTTTGATTCAATCTTCGTTATATACGATCACTGATTATGCGATCAATGGGGTGGCGATTGCTCAAGAAGAGATTGTCGCCGGATCTAGCGCCTCTTCTCAGATTGAAGGATATATCTTTGCCTTTATCGATGCTTTCGCCATGGCTTGCGTCTCCTTTGTCGGACAAAATTATGGGGCTAGGAAGATCAATAATATGAAAAAGGTCTACCTCTATTGCAATGTCTGGATGAGCATTGCCTGGGGGATTTGTGCCATCATCATCGCTATCATCCCTTATCAAATTCTAGGAATCTTCATTACCGAAGGCGAAGGGATCGTGAGAGAGAATGCTTTGGCGGCAGGCAAAGAACGCCTATGGCTCATGGGCTTTACTTATATTCTTGATGGCTTTATGGGCATCGCAGGTTCTTATCTTAGAGGCATGAAGCGTTCCACTGCCCCAGCCTTAATCACCTTGCTTGGGGTCACAGGATCGAGAATCCTTTTCCTTACGACATTGTTCCATTTAGATTATTTCCATACCATCTTTTGGCTGTATTTCGCTTATCCGATGAGCTGGGTGATCGTCGATTTGATTTATATCCCAACCGTTTTGCTGATTCAGAAAAAAGTGTTTGCCCAAATCCGGGAAACCACTCCTTTGACTGGGCAAACCGAAACGGAAATCAACTAGGAAATTGCCACTACTCTTGTTTTTCTTCGGGATGGGAGGGAGCAATCACTTTAGGGGCGCTTTCCCAATGAAGGGCCTTACGGATGGTGCGATAGACTAAGAAGGTCAGGATAAAGACGACGACGTCTTTGATGATATTGAGTGGCATAACGCCTAAGAAGGCATAAGACCATTTTAAATCGGTGATGGCAGGAACGGCTTTCTGGCACATCTCTAGGAGAGCTTCGGCAGGGAATCCCATGACGTTCATATAGAACGGCAAGATCCAATAGACGTTGCAGACCATGGCGGTGGCAATCTGAGTGATGGTAGCCACCCCAAAGCCGATAAGAACGCCTTTCATATTACGGATCTTCTTGTAGAAGATGGTGGCTGGAAGAATATAAGCGCTAGAGAAGATAAAATCTGCCAATTCTCCAACACCCATCGTGGAGGTCATTGGCAATTTGATGACAGTTTTGACTAGGATGATGGCTTCTCCGACGATTGGACCATAGGCATAGCCAGCGATCATGGCAGGGATTTCATCGAAATGAAGGGCCATGAAAGAGGGGACAAAAGGAAGACGGATTTGGAAGATTGGGACAATATAAAGAATTGTCGACATGGCCGCGAAGATCGCGACACGGGCGACGAATCTCACCCAATTGAATTGTTTGTTTTTCTGAAAATGGCTATAGACGATGACTAAGGCCACGGCGAAGATCAAGACTCCTCCAATCGCCAGATAATTCCATAATTGATCCATAGAAAGAAAAAACCTCCTGAATATCTTCAGGGGGGGAACATCTATCCTGCCTCTTCTATCTAATCGAAGGAAATGGTGGATATGGATTCGACTTCTTCCAATCCGGACTTTACCGTTGGCACTGGAATTTCACCAGGTTCATGCTTCTCTTCCTTTCCGAAGGGATGCTCGTGGGCTTTACCACCAGTCGACGTATTACGCGTCACCCTGAAGTACGGCATTATCTTAACACTTGAGGAATAGGTGTCAACCTAGAAACATTTTATGCCTTAGTGATCAAGACACAGATATCTTCTGCCCCACCCCATTCAAATTCAGGATAAATCCCATGAATGACGAATCCACGTCTCTCATAGAAATGAATCGCAGGGGTATCAATCATGAAGCAAGAAAAAGTCCAAGGCAAAGAAGGATAGAGTTTCTCTACCTCATTGAGGATATAAATCCCTAATCCTTGTTTTTGATAAGAGGGATCTACCATAAGACGTTCAAGAATGATGGATTCTTTAAGGTTAGGGAGATGGAGATAATCTTTAAAACGCTGGAATTTCTCTTGGCTTCTAGAATGCCAGAAGAAATAGCTTAACGGATCGAAAGTAAGAGCGACAGATCCTACGACCTTATTATCTTTAATTAAGATATAAAGGTTGCCATCCTTAAAATCTTCGAGAAAGATCTCTTTATTCGGATAATCATGGCTCCACATATCATTGCCAGATTCTTCTAAAGACTCTTTCACGCGAAGAAAGAGAGAATAGACAGATTCTACTTCATCGAGAGAGTTTGCTTTACGAAAGATTACGTTCATCAGGAAGATTGTAGCAAAAAGAAAAAGGTTGTTTGCAAAGAACTTTATTCGACTGCGTTAGTTGTGAATTTTAACTAACGCTATCGCTAATTTTTTAAAATAGATTAGAAAGTTGTCCGCTTTATATGGGCGCAAAATCGTGCCGACGCTTTGCAGGCAATCGTTTTTTTGCAATCTATAAAATGTTCCGTCTTATTTTTTCGGCGATAGAAAAGTCCGCTGGGCACCAGTCTAGCATTTCTAGTTCATTAACGGGGACAAATTTTTCAGCTAAATGAATGCCGTCTTCCACTTCAAGCCGCCCTTCTGAAACGTGGGATCGATAGACATCCATGTCTAAAATAAAAGTCGGGTATTCATACACTACGTTCGTGAAAAAAGAATCTACGACAATAGTTGTATCCAATTCTTCTTTAATCTCGCGTACAAGAGCCTGTTCGTTTGTTTCGCCGACTTCTACTTTGCCCCCGGGAAATTCCCATTTCCCTTTCAGTTCGCCATAAGCACGTTGTGCACAAAAAATTTTTCCATTAACTTCAATCAAGGCGGCCACAACCTTAATTGTTTTCTTTTGGGATTCCAAATTCATATTCATATTCCTTTGGTACTGGGTTGTCTAATTTGATATCAAATTGCAAATAAGTCGTTTTGTCATGAAAAACTTCTTGTGGGTTTGTCATATCGCCCATTCCGAAATAACAGAATTTATCATTTTTTGTTTTACGGGCGAACAAATAAACTCTTTTTGTTTCAAGCAATTGGTGCCCTTTAGCGTTAGACATGGTTGTTGATCCCTGTGATTCCCAACGGAAGATGTCTTTGGAAATAAATGCGTCCTGGTATTTTTTCATCTCGTCCTTTTGCTTGTCTTTGTTCATGTTAACGAAAACAATCAAGCCGATTTCGGATGGATAAATGCCCGTTTGCCAATTCAAATTAGGTTTGTCAGAAACAGATGTGGAATAAGTGTTTTTTGCGAGTAAAACTTGTGAAATGGTGTAACGTTGATATTCCTTATAGATGTCATAGTCACCGTAGAAATCGATCTCAAATTTCGTTAATCCATATTCCAAGATGCTGTCAAACCACTTCTCGAACGTCTTGTCTTCTATGGAAAAATCAAGTTCGTAGGCACCTGATGTGTTTTGCTTGATTAAAGGGCGTAAATAATTCGGAGCAGACATGAAAGAAGCGTATTTCTGCAATATTTTCAATGCATGATCAACCGACTTACTCTTGCACCCTTGTTTTAAGAGTTGGGACAACAGTTCCCCGTAAGTTAGAGGGTTTTCCTTTAACGCCTTTAAAATTTCAAATTCTTCACGACGCACGAGTGGCAAAAACCAGAACATCGAGCGAAGGACGTTTGCCTTGCTTTCTTCGAAAACAGGGCAATTTTTCTCTTTAATTTGGAGTAAGAAATCATAATAACAATCTGATTTTGCGGTCCTAAATCTATCTAAATCGATTGAGGTTTCGGCGTTTAAAAAATCCGCAGGCAAAGGATAACTGTCTTTTTCGATAATTTCAGTGTCGATCAAATATTTTTTATAGCCCTCGTAATCTGCTTTTTTGAAGGCAAGCGTGTCTAAACTATCCGTGTAACTCAAAATCTCGTCTTGCGATTCTTCATCGAAATAGATTTCAACGTTCGGCAGACCGAGCACTTCTTTCGGGTTCCTGACCAGGTCATAGATTTCCTTTTTGGTCGAAAGGACGCCCACTTTCGTCAACGTACCTAATGCTCTGGCAATCAAAACTGAGCGGCGATAGCTGTTGCCAATAAAATCCAAGACAATAATCAAGAATTCTTTGTTTTCGTATTTTCTTAATCCGCGGCCAAGTTGCTGGAGCAAAATGGTCGAGGAGTCCGTAGGCCTGAGGAAAAGAACCATGTTGATGGAAGGAATATCAACGCCTTCATTCAAAATATCGACGGCGAATATAAATTGTAGGGGGTCGTGATCATCTTGGAGGCGTTTAAAAGACTGAAGTCTGTCGTGGACGTCATTTTCACCGAGCAAATAAGTTGCTTGATATCCTCGTTTCGTCATTTCGTCCGCCATCAACCTTGCGTGTTCCTTAGTTCTGCAGAACCCGATGCACTTCAATTTCCCGGTGATTCCTTTTCTCGGATGCTCGCCAGACATATCTGATTTTCGATACCGTTCGATGTTCTCGATAATGAAGTCAATATGATCTGGGGCAACAAGTTGTTTAACTAAGTTTTGAACTTCTTTCTCATTGCCTTCCGACTTATAGTCAACGAGGCTGTCTTTTATCCCGTAATAATGAAACGGAACGACGAGATCGTTTTGAATTGCGTCTC
>CADBIO010000026.1:19478-23982 GCA_902794835.1 uncultured Erysipelotrichaceae bacterium | reverse complement strand
ATAGCCATTCCAAGTCATATAGGCGATTAAAAGGTTGTGTCCGAGGGCAAGTTCGCCATTTCTCATCGATGGGCCATCGGCAATGACATCGCCAGCTTTGATCTTGTCTCCTTCATGGACGCAAGGGGTCTGGTTGATGCAAGTGCCTTGGTTGGAACGTTCGAATTTGCGTAAGAAATAGGTATGTTCTCCGCCTTCTTCTTTGACGGTGATCTCGGTGCTGTCAACATATAAGACGGTAGCATCGGCGCGGGCGACGACGGCCAAGCCGGAATCGTGGGCAACGCTACGTTCCATCCCAGTCGCAACATAAGGGAGCTCTGGTTGAAGCAATGGCAAGGCCTGACGTTGCATGTTGGCACCCATCAAAGCACGGGTTGAGTCGTCGTGTTCAAGGAAAGGAATACAGGCGGCAGCGACAGAGACAATCTGTTTTGGAGAAACGTCAACGTAGGCGATCCACTCCTTTGGCACAATGACGTTGTCGTCATCGTGACGGGTGACCACTTCGGCATCGAGAATTTCTTTGACAATCTCTTTTTGCCCGTCAAATTCCATTTCGATGGCATCGGAGGTTTTCATATTCGCTTCTGCGATATAAAGCCCTCTTTCATCATCGGCGGTCAAATAAACGGCCTCGTCAGAAATATAGACGTGCGTCTTGCCTTCTTTGTCTTCTTTTTTGAAGACTTTGCGGTATGGGGTCTCAATGAAACCGAGACTATCGATTTTCGCGTAGCTCGATAAATTGTTAATCAAACCGACGTTTTGACCTTCTGGCGTTTCAATCGGGCAGATACGGCCATAGTGGGTATAGTGAACGTCACGAACGGCCATCGTGGTTCTTTCACGGGTTAAGCCACCTGGGCCTAAAGCGGAAAGACGACGTTTGTTGGCAAGTTCAGAGAGTGGGTTGACTTGGTCCATCAATTGAGAGAGCTGCGAAGTGTTGAAGAATTCGTGGATGCTCGAAGTCAAAGGACGGATCGAGATGAAAGCGGTTGGCTTGGCTTCAGAGAAATCGATCGTGGTGTTCATGCGTTGGATGATCGTCTTGCTCATCTTGGTTAAACCGATGCGGAATTGGTTTTGGAGCAATTCGCCGACGCAGCGGACACGACGATTTCCTAAATTATCGATATCGTCTAAAGATCCAATTCCCTCGCGCACGTTCTCAAAATAGGAGAAGCAAGCGACGATGTCAGGAACAGCTAAGCAAAGAAGGGCTTTGGTGCCGTTGATGCCTTTCAAATCAAGAGAGGTACCAATGACATTGACCACCTTTTCGCTGATTTTGTCTTTGGCATGGACCTTGACGATATTGACTTTGGTCGAGCCGATGGCAAAGGCAGGATTGATCTTGTCAGCAAGATCCACTTCCATGGCGCCTTGTTCGAAGAATTCTTCGTCTCTTAATTGCTCGACGTCGGCTTTGGTAAGCGTATAGCCAGCAATCATTGGCTCCCCGTTGGCATTAACGGCAATCTCGCCGTCGGCGCTGATCAATGGTTCTGCCAAAATACGGCCGACAAGGCGGCTGTAAATGCCAAGTTTTTGGATGAGTTTAAAACGGCCTGCACGTCCTAAATCGTAACGTTTGTCGTCAAAGAAACGCTGGACCAAGAAATTGATGGTGCCGTCTTTGGTGACTGGTTCGCCTGGCTTCAATTTCTTGAAGATTTCGATTAAGGCTTTGTTAGCGTTGTCTCTTTCTTTGTCTTTGTTGATCGTGTTGATCAAGTCGTCCGACTCGCCGAATAAATCGGTGATGTCTTTCTCTTCAAAGCCCAAAGCCTTGAAAAGGATGGTAGCAGGCAATTTGTGGGAGGCGTTCTGGGAATGGTCGATGTCGACATAAATCAACCCCTTGAGGGAGTTCTCGAATTCGATCCAAGTGCCTCTGGTAGGAATCAATTCAGCGTGATATTCGATTCCTTTTTCGTTAGGAAGCTCGAAATAGGCGCCGGCAGAACGGATGATCTGAGAAACGACGACCTTTTCGGTTCCGTTGATAATGAAAGTACCACTGCTGGTCATCATTGGGACATCGCCCATATAAACTTCAGCGGTCTTCTCTTCACCGGTATCCTCGTTACGAATCACGAGGGTTGCTTTTAATTTGCTGCAATAAGTTAAGTCTTCCTCTTTGCATTCTAGAGGCTTATATTCTGGTTCCTCAAAATGGCAGGACTGATATTCCAACGAGATGTTTTTACCATTGTTGGTGATTGGGAATACTTCTTGGAAAACTTCGTCAATTCCTTTTTCTTTGAACCACTGGAAGGATTTCGTTTGGACGGCAACCAAATAAGGAAGCTCGAGAGAACCAGAGATCTTTCCAAAATTGACACGGTGGTTGGTCCCAACAGGATAATTTTTTCCATTGGGTCCTTTAAATTCGGTTAGGAATTTTTGTTCAGTTGGCATTGATACTGCTCCTTTTCTTAATCGATTGGATGACATAATAACCTTTCTTACGGTCTAACACAGTTACCGAATCAAACAAGGTTTCCAGGTGCGCTTTCACGGAGAGGGCGCCTTGTTCTTTTCGAATCACGATGATCAATGAGCCCCCGTCATTTAGGTGCTCTGACGCTTGATCGTAGATTTGGTAAGTGACCCGTTTCCCTGCCCGAATAGGAGGGTTCGAGATTATCGAGTCATAGGTGGAGTGTATGTTGTGGTAAACGTCGCTATGAACGATCTCCGTCTGGGAAGTGACGCCGAGGATGGCGGCGTTTATCTTTGCCAGATGAAGGGCTCGGTCATTCACATCACACAAAGTGACAGATTTTCCCGAGTCAAGGTGAGCGAGGATTAGTCCGATCGGTCCCGCTCCACACCCAAGGTCAAGGATTCTTTTTCCTAATTTCACATCGGAAGTCAGGATGGTTTCCAGCAAGAATCTGGTTCCAAAATCCAGTTTGTTTTTGGAGAATACCCCATTATCGCTTTTCAGGGAGTAATGCTCACCAAGAAGGTCAAATTCCAAGGTGATATCCTGATGTTCCAAATCTTCAACATTATCGAAGTATTGGGCCATTTTCATTCCTCCTTATAAGCGCCAAAACCCTACCCACAGGCGACGAGTAGTCCATGGGCAGGGTAAAAAATCAAGTTGGCGAAACTTATTTGACTTCGGCTTCAGCGCCAGTGTCGGTGAGGGTCTTCTTGTAAGCTTCAGCTTCGACAGGAGAGATCTTCTCTTTGATGGCGACTGGGGCGGAGTCAACGAGCTTCTTGGCATCCATAAGGCCTAAGCCAGTGATGGTTTGGACCGCTTTGATGACGGCGACTTTGCCAGCGGTGCCGAGTCCTTTTAAGAATAAGGAAACTTCGGTTGGTCCCTTGGCGACTGGGCCTTCTTCTTCAGCAGGGGCGGCGGTGGCGGTTGGGGCGGCGGCGGTAACACCGAATTCGGCGCAGACGGCGTCGACGAGAGACTTGAGCTCGAGAGCGGTTAATTGCTTGAGCGTGTCAATGATTTGTTCATTGGTTAATTTTTCAGCCATTGTTATTTCCTCCTAGAGATTAGTTGGCTGCCGGAGCTTCGGCTCCAGCTTTCTCGTTAATTGAATTAACGACTCTGGCAAAGCCAGCGATTGGTTCGTTGAGAACCATGCAGAACATAGAGAGCAATTGTTCCTTGGTAGGAAGTTTTGCAACTTCTTTGAGGCCTTTTGCGTCCACAGGCTTCCCTTCGACGAGACCACCGCGTAAGACGAGGTGTTCGTGGTAACGGGAGAATTTGTGAAGAATCTTCGCTGCGCTGGTGACGTCTTCAGAGAAGACCAACGCGTTTGGTCCTTCAAGAAGATCGTCTAAGCCTTCGATGCCTTGATCCTTGAGAGCGCGACGGACGAGGGTATTCTTGTAAATGCCCATCTTGGCGTTCTTTTCGGCTAAGGTGCGACGGAGCTCTTGCGTTTCGGCCACGGTTAAGCCTTGGTAGGAAACGATGGCGACAGTCTTGCTGGATTTTAAGCCTTCAGTGATTTCCTTGACGGAATCTTTCTTAGCTTGAAGTGCAGATGCATTCATCTTGTGTTCCTCCTTTCTTTCGGTATATGTGAAGCTTGATATAACTAGTGAGTGATTGTGAATATCTTCGTGTAACCTCAGCAACGTGGAATATTAAGACATGCGTCCGTTGCTATCTTAGGAATAACAAGCAATTCACCAAATTTGGTGTCCAGAATTAGTTTCTGGAAGGGAAGGTGATCTTGATACCAGGACCCATGGTGGTGTGGACCACTGCGGTCTTGATGAAGACACCTTTGACGCTGGCTGGACGGGATTTGGCAATCGTTTCCACGACAGCATTCAAATTATCGACGAGGTCAGCTTCAGAGAAGGAGACGCGAGCGATGGAGATGTTGAGGTTGCCATCTTTGTCAACGCGGTAAGAGATCTTACCTTTCTTGATTTCTTCGATGGCTTTGCCGATTTCCATAGAAACCGTGCCGGTCTTTGGGTTTGGCATTAAGCCTTTAGGGCCTAAGAC
>CADBIO010000026.1:0-19420 GCA_902794835.1 uncultured Erysipelotrichaceae bacterium | reverse complement strand
TCGCCCATCATATCTGGGGTGGCAACGATGACATCGAATCCAAACCAGTTTTCGGATTGAATCTTTTCGAGTAATTCTTTTCCACCGACGAAGTCAGCGCCTGCGGCTTTGGCTTCTTCAAGTTTGGTATTGGTGACGGCCAAGATTTTCTTGGATTTGCCATTGCCATGGGGGAGAACCAAGGTTCCACGGATCAATTGATCAGCCAATGTCGGGTTGACATTCAACGCGAAGCTGATGTCGACGGTGGAATCGAATTTGGTTGTGCTGGTTTTCTTGAGAAGCGCAGCGGCTTCTTCGAGGGTGTATTCCTTGTTTTCTTCAACAAGTTTTGCAGCAGCAATGTACTTCTTACCTTTTTTCATCTGTCATTGCCTCCCTCTTATTTGTCATCGACAACGATACCCATTTGACGGGCGCTGCCGGCGACAACCTTTTTCGCAGCTTCGATGTCATTTGCGTTAAGATCTGGCATCTTGTATTGTGCGATTTCCTCAAGTTGTGCTTGAGAGATGTGTCCAACTTTGTTTTTCTTTGGATCACCGGAACCTTTGGAGATTCCCGCTGCCTTTAAGAGCAAGTCTGCGACTGGGGTCGTTTTGATGACGAAGTCGTAGGATTTGTCTTCATAAGCAGTGATGATGACTGGGACGGTCTGTCCTTTTCTGTCAGCGGTCTTCGCATTGAAGTCGGTGCAGAATTTAGCCATCTGAACGCCTGCAGAAGCAAGCTTTGGTCCTGGATGGGCGTCTCCGCCAGGGAGCTCCATCTTAAGGACTTTGACGATTTTCTTTGCCATATTGTCCTCCTTTTTGACGATATGCAGTGGCTTGACGGACCCTCGTCAGAAAGGCCCTACCACGCGACACGAGCAAATTTGCGCGTGCTCGAACATTATACGTGCGCAAGGAGAGGGGTTCAAGCAGGAATTTTATCTCGCTTTATTTTTGTGCATAGTGCACATTTTTTTGTTTAAAAGAGAGCAGACGGAAAAATATCTGTCACGATGACTAGAAAGATATTTTTCGGTTATTTGATTTTCTTGCCAAGCAAGGCAATCGAGGAGGCCACCATAAGGAGAGTCACGCCTGTATCAGCCAAAACGGCCAGCATCAAGGGGAAGGAAGGAATAAGAATCGAACAGAGGGCGACCCCAAATTTGATAAAGAGGCTGAAAACGACATTGAAAATGGCACGATTTCTCGTTGCTTTGGCAATTTTTAGGGCAGTCAAAACCTTTGAGAAATCATCATTCATGACCACAATATCGGCATTTTCAATGGCCAAATCGCTTCCAATTCCGCCCATGGCAATGCCAACATCGGCCAAGGCGATCGCCGCCGCGTCGTTGATTCCATCGCCAACATAAGCCACCGCTTTCCCATTTCCCAAATATCCTTGGAGGGTGTCTGTTTTATCCTGGGGCAATAATTCCGCATGGAAAGCGTCTAAGCCTAAGACGGCGGCGGTTTTTTGCCCACAATCTTGCTTGTCCCCCGTCAACATCACAACCTCGATTCCTTTTTCGTGCAAAGCGGATATCGTCGGTTTGGCTTCTGGCTTGATTTGGTCATTCAACAAGACATATCCGGCGTAGTGTCTATCGATGGCAAGATAGACGAAAGTGCCTATTCCCTTTGGAGTGTCAAAAGAAACCCCAGCTTCTTCAAGAAGTGCTTTATTGCCTGCCAGCACTTCATGCCCATCATAGATCAACGTCTCCCCATATCCGGCTTTTTCGACATAGGAGGTGATTTTTTGTTCCACCGCATCTAACTTCTTCTCTCCGACAATAGCTTTGGCAATCGGGTGATTGGAACGCGATTCGGCGGCCAAAAGGCATTCTTTGAATCGCCCTTCCTCGATTTCTGGATGAATTTCCTCGACGACGAATTTTCCGTAAGTCAAAGTCCCCGTCTTGTCGGTCACTACTGCCCCTAACTCATTCAGGCGGTCAAAATAGGAGCCGCCTTTGACGATGATTCCGTATTTAGAAGCCAAACCAATGCCCGAAAAATACGCCAACGGAACGGAAACCACCACCGCGCAAGGGCAAGAGATGACCAAAAGGGAGACGGCGATTTTGATCCAGCGTTTCCAAATTTCAGAATCGTTGAGTCCTAAAAATAAGGGAGGAAGAATGGCCAACAAAACGGCGATTCCCACGACAATCGGAGTATAAATCTTAGAAAATTTAGTGATGAATTTATCGGCTTTGGATTTTTTCTCGGCACTTTCTTCGACAAGATGGATGATTTTGCTAACGGTGGAGTCTTCGTAGGTCTTGCTGACTTTCACAAAAAGGGAGCCGCTTCTTAAAATCGTTCCAGAATGGACTTCATCCCCCAAAGTTTTCGTGACTGGGTTATATTCCCCTGTGAGAGAAGAAAGGTCCACTTCTCCTTTTCCTTCGACGATGATTCCGTCCGCAGGAATGATTTCTCCGACTTTGACGAGGATTTTATCGCCGATTCGGAGTTCTTCCGGAAGGATGGTCTTGTTTTCTTTTCCTAACGACAATGTCGCTGTTTTGGCTCTTAACCCAACGGCGTTGGTGATGGCTTTGCGGCTTTTGTCGGTGGCCAAATCTTCAAAGATATCGCCCAATTGGAAAAGAAAGACGACCATAAAAGCCTCGAAGAATTCGTTTCCGAAGATTTCATTCTCATCCTTTCCGAAAAGGCGAAGACAAAAAGCCCCGATGGAAGCAAGTAACATCAACATGTTCTCATCGAAGGGGTTTTTCTCTTTGAAAATCCCTAAGAAAGCTTTCGCCACCACTTCATAGCCAACCGCCAGCCAGGCAAGAAGCATCACAGCCAAATTGATCCAAACGCCAAATTGGCTCTCATTGAAATAGAAAAGCCCACTTAAGGCTAAAACTAAAGCCAAAGCGAGGCGGACAGACTTAAAAACGATTTCTTTCTTTTCTTCGGACATCGGTTTATTCTCTATCTTTTTCGATGACGTGCTGATAAACGACATTAAGCAAGGCGTTGACGTGATCATCAGAGACCACGTAATAAACCTTTCTGCCCTCCTTCCGAGTGGTAACCAAACGATGGCGGCGAAGCACTTCCAACTGATGGGACACCAAAGACTGGGAGGCTCCGACAAGGGAAACCAATTCGGTGACGTTATGTTCTTCATCGCAGATGGCCATCAAGATTTTTAGACGGGTGGAATCGCTGGCAACGCTCAGCAAATCTTGCATCTCATCTAGGATTTTCTCATTTGGCAATTGTCCCATATATGAACTCCTTTTCATATTTCAACGGCATCATTATAATGAACCGCTGTTCATATATCAATATTAATATGAAGTTTTATTCATATATTGGAGAAAAAGAAAACTCCCGATGTTTGGTCGAGAGTCTCATTTTTGAGAAAGGTTAGATCTTTTCGATCTCAGAGAATTCCACGTCAACCGGAGTGACACGGCCAAAGAAGACGGTGTCAACGCGGCAAGCGCCGGTGTTCTTGTCGATCGAGACGATTTTGCCTTCGGTCCCTTCAAGAGGTCCGGAGATGATTTTGACGCTGTCGCCAACGTTATAGCGATCGTACATCGATTCATCCACAAGTCCCATTCTCTTCAAAACAGGTTCGATTTCTTCGCGAGAGATTGGAGTAGGCATCTTACCACCGCCGCTGGAACCGGCGATACCGGTGACACCGGGGGTGTTACGAACGACAAACCAAGATTGAGTCGTCATGATCATTTCGACGAACATATAGCCCGGATAGAGGTTTTTGATTTTCACTTTATCGTGGGTTTCTCCCGTCTTCTTGTCGACGACTTTGACTGGTAAGCCGGTCTCTTTGTCGATGACTTTTTCTTCAAATTCCGCGACGAGGACACGGAAAATATAGTCTTCCATGTTCATCGTATGGATGCGATTTTTCAAATTTTCTGCCGTTTTTGCTTCATGGGCAGAATAGGTATTCACGATATACCAACGTTTTTCGGCTAATTCAGCTGCCATAATTTTATCCTCCGAACGCCTCTTTGAGTTGGGCGATGATTCTGGCTGCAGCAAGGTCTTCCAACGCCAGGAAAATGGCGGCGAAGAGAGCGATGCAGACGACAACAGCGATAGTTGGCCAGAGTTTGTCTCGTTTTGGCCAGCGGACGCGTTTGCCTTCGCGGACGACTTCTTTCATGTATTTCACTGGGTTTGGCATGAACGTCTCCTTTCGGTTTATTTGCTCTCTTTGTGGATGGTGTATTTCCCACAATGAGGGCAGAATTTCTTCAGTTCGAGACGGCGAGGGTCGTCGCTTCTTTTGGTCACTTGATAGTTTCTGGCGAGACAATCTGAGCAGACTAAGAATATTTTCGACCTTGCCATATCTCCCTCCGATTTCTGGGCTCAGCCCTAAGAAAAAAGCGAAGTTTGATTTGCTTCGCCCTAATACTATAAGGCGAATGAAAGAACTTGGCAATCAAAACCTTAACGGAAGAAACTATGTTTCTACTTTCCTTTGATGACGATTTTGCTCACCGCCTCTTCGTAAAGTTTGAAGTCGTGGCTGGCCCGGCGTGGTGAAATAGAAAGAATCTCAGCGATTTCTTTGAATTTACAACCATCCAAGCGGAGCCTGGCGACTTGCAACACTTCCTCGGAAAGCGTTTCTTTGGCTTTGCCATACGCCCGGGCTTCCTCTAAATAGTTCACATACATCCGTGGGTCTTCCCCTTTGGCGGGAACGACGTCATGGAGAGTTCCATGCTCATTCTCCTCATCAAGGGAAATTGTTTTAGGACCTTTAAACAAATGAAGCTTTTCGGCGTCCCGAATCATGGCATTGCGCAAGGCTTTGACCATGTAGGCGTGGAAACTTCCTTGTCCTAATTCAAAAGAGCGGATGCTGGAATTGAATGCCGTGAAAAAGGCGTGATTCAGATCCCAGGCATCAAACATCTTCGCCAAGGGCGCACTGGCTTGTTGATACAAGGTGTGTCTCATGTCGAAATAACGCTTTGTGAGTGCATAAAAAGCGTCGGGGTTTTGGCTTCTAGCCATTAGCAAAAGATTTTCGTCGTTACAGCGATTGAACAGCATATAAAAACACTAATTGACTTTCTTATTTGGAGCGAGATGCGACGATGCCAGATACAAGAACCGCAGCCGCCACAGAGGCGTTTAAGGAATTTACATGGCCACTCATCGGGATCTTCACAATAAAATCTGAATGTTTCAGAACGAGTTGGGAGATGCCGAATCCTTCACTGCCCACCACAAGAGCGGTCGGTGAATGATAGTCAACGTCCAGATAACTTTGAGTTGCGCTTCCATCAGAAGAAACGATCCAGTACCCACGCTGCTTCAGTTTTTCGATGGCTTGGCTAAGATTCGGCACAACCGCTACTTTTACGTAGTTGATTGCCCCAGTGGAGACCTTCGCAACGGTTCCATTGAGTTGAACCTCACCCCGTTTCTTCATAATAATTCCATCGACGCTGAAAGCATCGCAAGTACGGAGGATGGCACCCAAGTTATGAGGATCCTCAATTCCATCGAGAATGACAATCAACGGCTCCTTCTTTTCGGAAGGGATGCTCGTCAATAGCTCCTCTAGGGAGAACGGCCTGATTGCTTCGCTCAAGACGACAAACCCCTGATGAGCGGGGTTCTTCGCCAAGTTCGTCAATTCGTTATCACTAACGAATTTCACGGGTACGTTCTTTTTTCTAGCAAGGGTAACAAGTTCGTCTTTCTCAAGGCGGGATAGTGTGTAAAGCGTCGTTGCATTGCCTGCTTCGAGAGTCGCTCTAACGGCATTTTTGCCGTAAACTTGCATATTCATTTTAGTTGACACTCTGTTATATTTCAACACTTTTATGCGGAAATTTTTAAATCGATCGGTTTTAGGATGCTACGAAGCTCGTCGGCGAAAGAAACGATCGTTGTTTTTGAGGCGTTCGTGCAGAAGATTGTGATTCGGATTGTGGAATTGCCGCTTTGGCTGAGCAACTCAGTGCTGGTGTTGCGGATAAAGATGTTATAACGATTGGCCGCGGCGATAATTTCTTTCAACGACGGCTGATCGGCCGGAAGCACAAGCATGACCGTCGGGTTGTGTTTGGCAATCCAACGATCGACGCGATGCAAAACAATCAAAGAGATGAAAGCGATGACAAAGCCGATGCTTCCAACGATGAAATTGCCACTGCCAATGGCTAAGCCTATCGCCATGGAAGTCCAGATGGTGGCTGCGGTCGTTAAACCTTTGACACCAAAGCCATTGTTAAGAATCGCACCAGCGCCCAAAAAGCCCACACCAGTAACCACTTGCGCCGCCAAACGAGCCGGGTCACGGGCGGCATCCCAAGCGCCAAAGCCATAAATCGAGATTACCATGACCAAAGCCGATCCAACACCGACCAAAAGGTGGGTTCTTAGACCTGCGTCATGTCCCTTGTATTCACGTTCGAAGCCAATAAATCCGGCAAAAAGCCCGGAAAGCAATAAGGAAAAGACAATCAAGAGCAAATTCCCAAATTGCGGAGATATTGCGCCATTGAAGCCGGAATTAAAGAAACGGATGATATCTGTATCATAGGAAAACCAAGTGGTTCCGGTGCCAACGGTTCCTTCCAGTGTCTCAAAAATCGCCATAGTCTACTCCTTTCTAGAAAATGTTCTTCTTCAACAAGATTTGACGGATCTCGTCGGATTTTGCGAAATCTTTGTTTTTCTTTGCCTCATCATAGGCTTCATAAAGTCGCAAATCCGCTTCATCAAGATGAGGGATGTGGATGGTGATGCCTAAGACCTCGCAATAAGTTTTGACTTTCGCAAAAGAATCTTCTAGAGCCTTATAGTCTATCTCACGAACTCTCCAAAGACTATTCAAAATTTTGTTTTCCTCATAAAGGACGGTCAAGGCGTTTGGGGTGTTAAGATCATCGCATAAGGCATCTAAGAAGGCGGATTCATCGCTAGGCTTTAAAGAATCCACGTCGATGCCATGACGTTCTAAGATGATTGCGACTTTTTTCATCGCCGTCTCAATTTGGTTGTATTTGATCTGCGCTTCTTTGATGGTATCTGCGCTAAAGGCGGCAGGTGCCCGATAATGGGAGGCGAGCAGCATCAAACGGAAGGGAATGCCGCCATATTCTTTAACCACATCTTTCATCAAGATGACGTTGCCGAGGGATTTCGACATTTTCTCATTGTTGACATTGATAAAGCCATTATGAATCCAGAAATGGGCAAGAAGGTGCCCATCGTGAGCCTGCGCTTGGGCCATTTCGTTCTCGTGATGAGGGAATTTCAAATCGAATCCCCCGCCATGAATGTCGATATAGCCTTTTTGTTTGGCGAAGATCGAACGGATCATCACACAACATTCGGTGTGCCATCCAGGACGCCCTTCACACCATTCTGTATGCCATTGAATGCCTTCGTCGGTTTTCTTCCATAAGGCAAAATCGACAGGGTCTTGTTTTTTCTCGCCGACAGCGATTCGGGCACCGTTTTCAAGATCTTCGATGTCGTTGCCGGATAATTGGCCATAATGTGGGATTTTCTTCACGCTTAAATAAACGTCCCCGTCAGCAACATAAGCGGACCCGTTGTCGACCAAATCCTTCACGTAAGAGATGATTTGGGGCATATAAACAGTTGGGGTTGGGGTGATATCTGGCTGTAAGGCTCCCACTTCTTCCACCAAACAGCGATATTCGGCAATCACAGAGGAAGTCAATTCTTTCTCGCTGATCCCAAGTTCTTTGGCACGATGAATGATTTTATCGTCGACATCGGTGTAATTGGAAACGAAAGTCACTTCATATCCAATGTGGGTAAGAAGGCGACGAAGGACGTCAAAGGTGATGACAGGACGAAAATTTCCAATGTGCGGGTCGTTATAAACCGTCGGCCCACAGCAATAAATCGACACTTTGCCTGGGATGATTGGCGTGAAGATTTCCTCTTTCATGCCAAGGGAGTTAAAAAGCTTTACTTCGTGCATAATAATATTCTACCTCTTTGGGGAATTTTTTACCTTAGTAAAGACTACTTTTTGCCTAAGTAAGCCAGATAGGAAAGGAGAGCTCCCCAAAGGAGGGCCATCGCCCCGCCAGGAAGGCAACACCATAAGGTAACTTGATAGGAAATTAATTCATAGCTTTTGGCGAAAATGGCCACGATCAGCATTGCGACCGAGGCAAAGAAATTGAAGGTCGTCAAATAAAAGAAAAGGTTTGACTTAGACGAAGAACGGAGTTTTTCCCAAGAAAGCCAAAACAAACCCAGAAGGGCCTCTAAAAAAGCTCCGCCTAAAGCAAGGTAGGTGAAAATCCCAACATACCCATAAGAGGCTTTCCCGGCATAACATAAGACGGCGGAGAAAGACAAAGACCCAAGAAGCGCATTTCCTAGCCCGCTAAGACCGATATAAGCCGCGACCAAATCGTTTCCTTTCTTTTCCTCTGTTTTCCATTTCCCGAAATAAATCATCAAACGGTAAAGAAGATTGATGGCAGCCAAAAGCATCAGCAAAGATGCCGGAAGGATTCGTTTTCCGACTTCTTCTCCCCCAAGCTCCAGAAAATAGCAAAGGAGGGAGATGATGCAAAATAGCATCTCAAAAATCGCCAGAAAGAAGGAGAGAAAATGATACCTTTTATTCTCTTTTCCTCGATAAGCGAGCTCTAAGCCCACATCCAGCAAGAGAAGGATCGCCATCAAGCCAAAAAGAAAACTGCAATGAAGGAGGGCGTTTTCAGAGGCAAAAGAGAGATCCGTATAGCAAAAGGAGAAAACGAAAGAAACAACGGTGAGGAAAATAGTAGGCAACAGCCGGACGGGAAGAAAATGTTTCTGATTTTCTCTTGTTTCTTTCATAACGTCTTGAATAAATCCTCTGGCGTTTGGAACACATAATCGCATCGTGCGAGCAATTCTTTGGTGAAAAAGCCATATCCCCAAAGGCAAAGGGCGATTGGCAAAGAGGCGTTTTTGGCCGTCAAATAATCAGGCAAAGAATCTCCGACGAAAAGAGTTGTTTTGGGGTCCAAATGATATTTTTGGATCAGATAATTCGGGATAATGGGGTCTGGCTTTGGCGCTTCGCCCTCTCTTTGACCTCGAATTTCTTCGAAAAAGCCTTCGCCATAAAGTTTATTCACGATTCGAACGGCGAAAGAATCAGGCTTGTTGGTGCAAACAAAAAGACGGGCCCCTTTCTTTTTTAACTCGGTTAACGTTTCTTTTAAATGGGGAAAAAGGAAAGTGCGGCTTTCTTGTTCACTTCGATAAAGAGGCATATAAGCCTTTTTGAGGGTTTGAAAATGTTCTGGGGTATCTTCTTCTTTCAAGGCTCGGTGAACTAAGGCATCGGCCCCATCCCCAATTAAAGTTTTCGTCTCTTCTTTATCGAAACCATAGTCATATCCGCATTGTCTTAAAGCTTCGTTAATCGCCGCACGGATCCCCTCAATGGTGTCAAGAAGAGTACCATCTAAATCAAAGATAAAATCTTTCATACCATAGATTTTAGAGAGAAAAAGAGACCGGGACAATCTCGATCTCTCTTTCAGGTTGTTAGGCTTTTTGCTTAGTCGGCCCAGGTCACCAATTCGACCTCGGCATTGTCGCCCTTACGAGCGCCAAGTTTGAAGACTTTGGTGTAACCGCCGTTGCGGTCTTTGAATTTTGGGCCAATCTCTTTGAAGAGCTTGGTTAAGCTATCGACGCCTTTTTCGTCTTTGATGCCTTTGCGGAGGACTTTCTCGCATTCTCTGCGGGCAGCGAGATCGCCTTGTTTCGCGAAAGTCACCATTTTGGCGGCGAGGGTAACGAGTTCTGGAGTAACGCCGGAGGTCACTTTGACTTGACCATGGACGATTAATTCAGAGACGACGTTACGGAGCATCGAATAATTCTTCGAAGCGGTATAGGCGGCTTTGAAACGGACGCCGGTCTTACCGTGGACATTTTTTCTTCCTTGTGCTGGCATTGTTATTCTCCTACATAGTCACGGAAGTGCAAACCCATTTGGGCGAGCTTCTCTTTGACTTCTTTAAGCGACTTCTTGCCGAGATTGCGGACTTTCATCATCTCGTCTTCACTTCTTTGAGTGAGTTCTAAGACGGTCGAGATGCCAGCTCTCTTGAGGCAGTTGTTGCTACGGACGCTGAGGTCGAGTTCTTCGATCAGCATTCCTTGATATTTATTCTCTTCTGGCTTTACTTCTTCCTTCTCGAGTTTGAAGTTCTTCACTTTATCATCGAGTTGGGTGAATTTCTGGAAGTGAGCGACTAAGAGTTGGGCTGCCATGGCGACAGCTTCATGTGGTTTCACGGATCCGTTGGTCGTGACTTCGAGCGTCAATTTGTCGAAATGAGAATCGTGCTCAACACGGGTGGCTTCGACGGAATAAGCGACTTTGACGACTGGCGAATAATTAGAATCGGTGGCAATGTAACCGAGTTGGTTGACGTTGCGTTCGATCTTATTGGCGTCAGATGTGTAATAGCCTCTCCCTTTTCCGGCGAAGATTCTCATCTTGATGTGGCCATCATTTTGAACGTGGGCGATCTCGAGGTCTTTATTCACGATTTCCACGAGGGCTGGGCATTGAATGTCACCGGCCGTCAAGACACCAGGGCCTTGGAAGTCGATGGTCAATTCTTTGACATCCCTTGGATCTTCCGTGTCGATCTTTAGAATCAAGTCTTTGAGATTGAGGATGATGGCGGTGACGTCTTCTTCTACTCCTGGGATGGAAGAGAATTCGTGACGGATGCCATCGATTTGCACCGCATAGATGCTGGCGCCAGGAAGGGCGCTCATCAAGACTCTGCGAAGTGCATTGCCGAGAGTGATGCCGAAGCCTCTCTCAAGCGGTTTGATCACAAAGCGGGCATAGTGTTCCACTTCATCATTGACTTCAACGGTGAAATCAAATGGGGTAAATGGTTTTGGGAGACGAAGTTCTTCCGCTTGTTGATCGAAATTGTTATTAGCCATTATGTAATTCCTCCTGTATTTTCCCTATTTAGCCGAGAATGAGCTACGAACTAGCCGCGTGGACGCTTTGGCGGACGGCAGCCGTTGTGTGGGATTGGAGTCGTATCGGAAATGGATAAAACTTGTAAGCCGACGTTGGCAAGGGCACGGACGGCAGATTCTCTGCCTGGGCCTGGGCCTTTAACTTCGACGTTGACTTGGCGTAAGCCTTGGTCATAGGCGGATTTGCCGGCGGCTTCAGCAGCCAATTGAGCGGCAAATGGGGTAGCTTTTTTCGCACCTTTGTAGCCTAAAGCACCGGCGCTGGACCAAGCGATGACGTTGCCTTGTAAATCGGTGACATTGACGATGGTGTTATTGAAGGAAGCATGGACGTGGACAACGCCGACGGTATAGCTTCTCTTGACTTTCTTCTTGCGGACGGAAGTCTTTGCAGTTTTCTTTGCAGCCATTTTAAATCTCCTTCCTCATTACTTGGTCGCTTGTTTCTTGTTCGCGATGGTCTTTCTCTTACCTTTGCGGGTACGAGCGTTGGTCTTGGTTCTTTGACCGCGGACAGGAAGACCTTTCTTATGACGGATGCCACGATAGCAGCCGATTTCGGTGAGACGCTTGATATTCATTGCGACTTCACGGCGGAGGTCGCCTTCGGTCTTGTATTTGGCAATCTCCGTTCTTAAGGCGACGAGTTGATCATCGGTTAAATTCTTAACACGGATGTCTTCGCTCACGCCTGCATCTTTGCAGATTTTCTTTGCGGTTGTGTCGCCGATACCATAGATGTAGGTAAGGGAGATCACAACGCGTTTTTCATTAGGGATATCAACCCCATCAATACGTGCCATATTTTCGTTTACTCCTTAAATTAACCTTGTCTCTGCTTGTGCTTTGGGTTTGGGCAGATGCACATAACCACGCCATGACGGCGGATGATTTTGCACTTATCGCAGATCGGTTTGACGGATGGTCTGACTTTCATAGTGATTAAACTCCTTTTTGGGGAACTGTCGCCCCACGTCAATTTTTAAAACGGAATGTGATTCGCCCACGTGTTAAATCGTAAGGGGAGAATTGAACGGTGACTCTATCACCTGGGAGAATTCGGATGTAATGCATACGAATTTTTCCAGAAACGCAGGCTTGAACGACCGCGCCATTAGCCAATTGGACTTTGAAGTTAGCGTTTGGAAGACATTCCAAAACTTTGGCTTCTACTTCAATACAATCTTCTTTGCTCAATGGATTTTTCCTCCTTGCTCTAAAGTTAAGACCTCGAAACCATCTTTGGTTACAAGGATCGTATTCTCGTAATGGGCGTTGGGCTTGCCGTCTTTAGATACGGTGGTCCAACCATCCTTCATGGTTCTGAGTTTGTTAGAACCTTCCATGATCATCGGTTCTATCGCTAAGGTCATTCCTGCGCGAAGAATCGGACCGGTCCCTGCCGTGCCGTAGTTAGGGATGTAAGGATCTTCATGCATCTCCCTGCCGATGCCGTGCCCGGTGAATTCCAATGGGACAGAATATCCGTTTGATTCTGCCGTCATTTGAATCATGTGCTCGATATCGCCTAAGTGGACGCCTTCTTTGACTAATTTCACCGCATTCCAGAAACATTCTTCCGCCACACGAATGAGCTTCAATTTGTTTTCTGGACAGACACCGACCGCATAAGTGCGGCAGGCGTCCCCGTTGTATCCATTTAAGAGAGATACGACGTCGAGAGAAATGATGTCGCCATCCCGAAGAATACGTTTCGGAGATGGGATTCCGTGAACCAACGTCTCATTCACGCTGGCACAGATGGCGCCTGGGAACCCACAATAACCTTTTTCGGCACTTCTTCCTCCACCTTCGACGATGACTTTTTCAGCCATATCTGCGAGATATTGAGTGGAAACGCCAGGTTTTACGAGAGGACCGACGACTTCGAAGACCTTTGCCGTTAGGGCGCCGGCCTTTTTCATCAATTCGACTTCTCGTGGGGATTTGATGATGATCATCTTATTGAAGGCCTCCTAAGAATTCCTTGATGGTCTTCTTAGTATGCTCGAGTCCGCCAGATGAATCGAACTCGTGGAGAATGCCCTTCTCCTTGTAGAAATCAAGGAGCGGAGCAGTACTCTTGTAGTAATTGGCGAGGCGTAATTTGAATGTTTCCTCGTTGTCGTCCTTTCGCTGAATGAGTTCGGTACCGCAATTGTCGCAGATTCCTTCTTTCTTCGGCTTGAGGTTGATGATGTTATATCCGGCGCCGCATTTTGGGCAAACCCGTCTGGTGATGATTCGATTGATCAAAAGCTCATCAGGGCAGGCGATGTTGAGGACAAGATTCGGCGCGCGACCGATTTCCTCACCCATGGTAGCGAACGCTTCGGCCTGAGCCAAGGTGCGTGGGAAGCCATCTAGGAGATAGCCGTTGGCGCAATCTGGCTGGGAGAGTCGTTCTCTCACGAGGGCGCAGGTGAGCTCATCGCTCACAAGGTCCCCGCGATTGACGATGTCTTTGATTTTATTGCCAAGCTCAGAGCCCGATTTCATCGCTTCACGGAACATATCACCCGTGGAAATATGTGGGATTGAATAATCGTTGGCCATCCAGCTGGCATGCGTGCCTTTGCCCGCCCCAGGTGGACCCATAAGGATGATGTTAAGCATAGATGATTAAGCCTCCTTGACTTGGTCGTAAGATTTGCCGGCGAGAAGGCCGTCGATTTGATTGTTCAATTCGATAGCAACGCCGACAATGATGATTAATCCGGTGCCGCCGATCGCAAGGGAGGTATCCGATCCGAAGACGTTAGACCACACTAAGACGATAGGCAACGCAGCAATGAAGGCCAAGGCCATGGCGCCGATGAAGGTGACACGGTTTAAGACTTTGCCGACATAGCGTTGGGTCTCCTTCCCTGGGCGGATGCCAGGGATGTAAGAGCCGGATTTCTGGAAATTATCCGCCAAGGTCTCTGGATCGATTTGCATCTCCGCATAGAAGAAGGCGAAGGCAATGATCAGAGCCAAATAGATGAATAAGCCCCAGTTCATATTCCACGTGGTACCATCGAAATTGGTCATGGTCATCGTGGAATTGTAATTGAAGATAGAGAGCCACTGGGCATTCGAGGCTTCCGACGAGATGAAGGAAGCGATGATGCTTGGGGCCGTCAAAATCGAAGACGCAAAGATGACAGGGATGACACCGGCCGAATTCAATTTAATCGGCAAGAAGGAGGCGCGAGCCATAGAGGCTGTGCTTCCGCCTTTTCCGGCGTGTTGGACAGGGATACGTCTTTGAGAGAGCTCGATGAAGACGACGAAGCCGATGATGGCTAACATCGCCAAGATATAGAGGGCGAATTGGAAGGCGCCTCTAATCATTTCGCTAGAACCGTAATCGACGTTTCCGGTGATCCACTTCTTCCATGCGGTCGAGATTTGAGTTGGAAGGCTTCTGACACATCCAGCGAAGATGATGACGGAAATTCCGTTTCCGAGGCCTTTCTCTGTGATTTGGTCGCCAAGCCACATCGTCAGCATAGCGCCAGCGAGAAGGATGGTGACGATATAGGCGTAGGTCCAGAAATTATCGGCCATATTCAGTGAGATGTAGCCTTGGTTGATCATGGTTCTGATCATGCCATAGCCTTGCACCGCACCCAATAAAAGCGTCAAATAACGGGTCGCCATTTCCATCTTCTTCCTTCCATACTCCCCTTGCTTAGAGAGTTCGGTTAAAGCAGGAAGGACGTCTTTCGACAGAAGTTGGATGATAATCTGAGCGGTAATGTAAGGCGAAACGCCGAGGGCGAAGATCGAGAAGTTGCTTAATGCGCCACCACCGAGCAAATCCATGAGAGCGAAAGAGTTTCCGCTGTTCATGATGTTGCTGAGTTCGTCCGAAACGGCGATACCCGGAACCGTAATGACCGCCCCAACCCTAAGGACAAAGAGGATCATAATCGTGAAGAAAATACGATTGACGATATCTTTGTTTTTGAAGATTGAGACGAATTTTTTCATTACTTCACTTCCTCAACGGTGCCACCGACAGCCTCAATGGCCTTCTTTGCAGAAGCAGAGAAAGCGTTGGCTTTGACGGTAAGCTTCTTGGTTAGTTTACCACTCCCAAGAATTTTAATGCCATTGATATCAGATTTCACTAAGCCATTTTCGATTAATGCCTTAGCGTCGACGATAGATCCGTCTTTGAAGGATTCGAGATCACCAACGTTGACGACGGCTTTCTCGATGCGGGCAAGATTCTTGAATCCGTATTTCGGAAGACGTCTGCCAAGAGGCATCTGTCCGCCTTCGAATCCACGTTTCTTGGTATGGGCGTGCGCACCCTGACCTTTCTGGCCTTTGCCAGCGGTCTTTCCGTTGCCAGAGCCTAAACCTTGGCCTTTGCGGAAATGTTCTCTTTTAGAACCTGGGGTAACGACGAGACTATTTAAATTGTCGGCCATAATTATTTATCTCCTTTCGGTGCTTTTGGGGCTGCTTTAGGAGCTTGAGCGGCATGATGGGCTTTGATTTCTTCTGGGGTCTTTAAGCCACGGAGGACCATAACCTTATCATATTCTTTCAATTGTTGAAGAGCAGCGTCGGTTGCACGGATGACGTTGATCGCGGTGCGAGAACCATAGACTTTGGAAACGATGTTCTTGATGCCAGCGAGTTCGAGGACAGCGCGGACGGCGCCGCCAGCGACGATACCAGTGCCGGCTGGAGCAGGTTTCAAAACGACTTTGGTCGCGGTGTGGGAACCAGCGACTTCGTGAGCGATGGTGCCTTTGACGATCTTAACCGAGCGAAGTTCTTTCTTAGCCGCGGTAAGAGCTTTCTTCATGGCATCCGGCACTTCACCGGATTTACGCATTGCGAAGCCATAATGTCCTTTGCCATCGCCAACGACGACGAGAGCATCGAAACGCATGGTTTTGCCACCTTGTTCAACACGGGTGACACGGTTGATGGAGACGACTCTGTCTTGGAAATCGTCTTCAACGTGACGGAATCCGCCACGTCCACCACGTCTTTCGCCTGGTTTGCCTTTGTGGTTGCCGAATTTACGGCTGCCTGGGCGTTCGGATCCACGAGATCCGCGTGGTTCATATTGTGGGTTTCCGGTTGGGTTTTTAGCGGCGGCTGGCTTTTCTTCAGCGGCGACAGCAACAGTTTTATTTTCTTCCATAATTGACTCCTTAGAAGACTAAGCCTCCCTTTCTAGCGGCATCGGCAAGAGCCTCAACGCGGCCATGATATTGATATCCTCCGCGGTCGAAGACCACTTTTTCGATCTTCTTGGCTTTCGCTTTCTTTGCGATGTCTTCGCCGACTTTGGCGGCGGCTTCGCAATTCGAGCCGTTTGCTAATTTGAGTTGGACGGAGCCAGAGCTCACAAGGGTGATGCCCTTCACATCGTCGATGATTTGGGCTTCGATATGTTTGTTGGAACGGAACACAACCAAACGTGGGCATTCGGCGGTTCCGGAGACCTTGGCGCGGACACGTAAGTGACGACGTTCGCGAACGGCAGATCGAGATTCTTTTTTGATCATAATCTGTTAACCTCCTTATTTCTTGCCACCGGCAGCAGCACGCTTACCGACTTTCTTAATGAGGTGTTGTCCTTTGTAGTGAACACCTTTTTGACCATAGACGTCTGGTCTGTGTTTGTCATAGATGAGAGCGGCAGTTTGGCCAACTTCTTGTTTATTGCAACCTTCGACGATGATGTGAGTCTCGTCTGGGCAGGAAAGTTTGGTATATTTGCCAACTGGCTCGACAGTGATGGTGTGGCTGTAGCCTAAGAACATGGTAACGGCGCCATTTTTGATGGAGGCACGATAACCAGTGCCGTTGATTTCTAATTCTTTCTTCCAGCCTTCGTGGACACCTTTGACAGCAGCATGAAGCAAGGCTGCCGTGGTGCCGTGGTCCGCTGCGCCCTGTTTGGTATTTTCAGCCAATGGGATGCAATGGAGGTGACCGTCTTTCTCCTCGACGCTGACGGTAGAAGGAATTCTAACGCTTACTTCGCCTTTGGGTCTTCTGGAAGAGCGATGGGTTTCAATCCAATACGTGACATAAATGTGTTTCTCTTCTTTCTGTAATCCTAATGATTACCAAACGTAGCAGAGGATTTCTCCGCCGACGTTGTTCTTTCTCGCTTCCTTGTCGGTCATGATGCCTTTGGAAGTCGAGACGATGGCGATGCCAAGGCCTTTTAAGACGCTTGGGATCTTGTCAGCTTGAACCGTGACGCGAAGTCCTGGTTTGCTGATTCTCTTCAAGCCGGTGATGACTCTTTCGCCATTGACACCGTACTTCAAGGTGACATTAAGGGTTTTGTTTGGGCCTTCGCCTTCCGCAACGAAGCTGCTGATGAAGCCTTCATCAAGAAGGATTTTGGCGATTTCGCCCTTGATTTTGCTATAAGGCATGGAAACACTGTCGTAGCGAAGCGAATTAGCGTTTCTGATGCGAGTGAGCATGTCTGCAATTGGGTCTGCGTTCATGTTAGTGTTCTCCTTTCCTTACCAAGATGCTTTCTTCATGCCTGGGATTTGGCCTTGGTATGCCATTTCTCTAAGGCAGATACGGCAGAGTCCGAATTTACGGATGACGCCATGAGGACGCCCACAACGTTGGCAACGGGTGTATTCACGCGTTGAGAATTTTTGTTTGCGGGCAGCTTTGTTAATTAAACTTTTCTTTGCCATGTGCTTACCTCGTTATTTCTTGAATGGCATCCCCATCTCACGGAGAAGCGCGAAGGCTTCTTCGTCAGAGTTTGCCGTGGTGACGATGACGACGTCCATGCCACGAATCTTAGACACCTTATCATAATCGATTTCAGGGAAGATTAATTGTTCCTTGACGCCGAGGGTGTAATTACCATGGCCATCGAAAGCGTTTTTGGAAACGCCGCGGAAGTCACGGACGCGTGGGAGAGAGATAGAGACGAGTTTATCATAGAATTCGTACATTCTGACGCCACGAAGGGTGACTTTGCAGCCGATGGCTTGTCCTTCACGAAGCTTGAAGGTCGCGATGGACTTCTTGGCTTTTGTGATGACTGGCGCTTGGCCGGTGATGGCGGCAAGCTCTGCGACAGCATCGTCTAAGGCTTTGCTGTTTTGAGTGGCATCGCCAACACCGATGTTGATGACGATTTTCTCGAATCTTGGAGCTTGCATTGGAGTGGTATAGCCAAATTCTTTGATGAGGGCTGGGACCACTTCTTCTTTGTATTTTTTCGCTAAGCGGTTTTCATATCCCGCCTTTGGAGCGACTTTCTTAGCGGCTGCCTTCTTAGGGGCAGCTTCTTTCTTTGCTGGAGCAGCTTTTGGGGAAGCAGCTTTCTTAGCAGTCGTTTTCTTTTCTTCAGCCATTGTTCTTCCTCCCTTATTTCTTCTCTAAGCTTTCGCCTTTCGCATTGACGCGAATCTTTTTGCCGTTGACCACTTTGTGGTGGACACGGGTGGCTTTTTTGGTTTTTGGATCAACCAAGGCAACTTTGGAGGCGTCGAGTGGGACATAGATGTCCAAGATCGATCCTTCTGGAGTAGCTTGGGTTGGTTTTTTGTGTTTCTTGTGGACGTTGACACCTTCAACGACGACTTTGTTCAGCTTCGGATAGACCTTTTGAACGACGCCGACTTTGCCTTTGTCATCGCCAGAGAGAATGATAACTTTATCACCAGTTTTGATGTTCATGTTGTTTTCTCCTTATAAGACTTCCGGGGCCAAAGAGATGATCTTCATATAGCCCTTATCGCGAAGTTCGCGGGCAATAGGTCCGAAGACACGGGTGCCAATTGGATTGCCATCGTTGTCAATGAGGACGACTGCGTTGTCATCGAAGGAGATGGAAGAGCCATCTTTACGGATGACGGCGCGTTTGACTCTGACAATGACCGCTTTCACGACTTGACCTTTTTTGATCTTGCCGTTTGGGGTGACGTCTTTGACAGCGCAGAGGACGACATCGCCAAGGGAGCTCATTTTTCTGTGCGAGCCGCCGAATTGACGGAAGACACGAACGAGACGAGCGCCGGAGTTATCAGCAACAACGAGGTTAGTTTCATTGTGGATCATATTTATTCTTCCTCCTTGGCGGCTTCGTTGACGATTTCGTCAGAGCCTTCGCTCTTTTCGAGTTCGGCTTCGACGGAAGATGCGTTGACGGTAGCGAGAGCCTTCTTATCGATGGAGACTAAGATAAATCTCTTGGTCTTCGAGATAGGACGGCAGGACATGATGGTGACGGTGTCGCCGACTCTGGCTTCGTTCTTCTCATCATGAGCGTGGTATTTTTTGCTATAACCGACTCTCTTTTTGTAAAGGGGATCGTTTTGTTTGGTCGAAACGGTGACGGTGATGGTTTTATCCATTTTGATCGAAGTGACGACGCCTTGGAATTTGGTTCT
>CADBIO010000025.1 GCA_902794835.1 uncultured Erysipelotrichaceae bacterium | reverse complement strand
CCGCTTCATCGTCCAGGGAGAGGACAGCCATGAAAGCTTCTTGAGGGACTTCCACGGAACCAATTTGCT
The DNA here is from genome assembly GCA_902794835.1 of uncultured Erysipelotrichaceae bacterium. Taxonomy (GTDB): domain Bacteria; phylum Bacillota_I; class Bacilli_A; order RFN20; family CAG-826; genus UBA4951. The sequence goes on along the minus strand of CADBIO010000025.1, from coordinate 17,105 downwards.
TCATCCGCTTCTTTCCTTCTTTTTGTTTCTCCAGGAGCTTCTTCTTTCGCGAAATATCGCCCCCGTAGCATTTAGCCAAAACGTCTTTACGGACAGATTTGATGTTCGAACGGGCGATGATTTTCCCGCCAATCGCGGCTTGGATCGGGACTTCGAATTGCTGTTTAGGGATGATTTCTTTCAAACGGGAGACAATCCTAACGCCACGATCATAGGCAAATGGGCGGTAGACGATGGAGGATAAAGCGTCGATTTTTTCACCATTGAGGAGAATATCCATCTTCGAAAGCTCACTTGGACGATAGGCGTCGATTTCATAATCTAGCGAGGCATAGCCCTTAGAAATGGATTTGAGTTTATCGAAGAAATTGAAAATGATCTCGCTTAGAGGGAGAGAATATTTCACCACTTGTCTGGTTTCATCAAAATAAGTCAAGTCCTGGTAAACTCCGCGACGTTCCTGGCAAAGTTGCATAATCGGGCCAACAAATTCCGATGGGGTCATGATTTCGGCGTTAACATAAGGTTCTTCAATCGCCTTGACTTTCGAGGGGTCCGGAAGCTCTGAAGGATTGTCAATCATCAAAGATTCGCCATTGGACATGTCGATTTTGTATTTCACTGACGGGGCAGTCAGAATGAGATTCAGGCCATATTCTCGTTCTAATCGTTCTTGAACGACATCCATATGAAGCAAGCCCAAAAAGCCAACACGGAAGCCAAAGCCCAATGCTTCGGAGGATTCTGGTTCATAAGTCAACGAAGAATCGTTTAAAGACAATTTTGCCAAAGCTTCTTTGAGGTCGTTGTATTTTTGCGAATCGACAGGATAAAGGCCGCAGAAAACCATCGGGTTGATCTTTCGATATCCAGGCAACGGCTTGGGCGCTGGATGGTTGGTCAAAGTGACGGTTTCTCCAGGGAAAACGTCTTTGATGTCTTTGATGGTGGCACAAAGATAGCCAACCTCCCCTGCTTCCAATTTGCTGACAGGCAATTCTTTCGGCGTCCGGATGCCAAGTTCGGTCACTGTGTAGCGTTTCCCGGATTGCATCAAGGAAATATCGTCTCCGACTTTGACAGAACCATTTTTGATGCGAATTAAAACGACGACCCCGCGGTAAGAATCATAATAACTATCGAAGATCAAAGCCTCCAAAGGGGCTGTTTTATCGCCTTCTGGCGGAGGGATCAATTCCACGACACGTTCCAGCATTTCTGGAACCCCCTCCCCGGTTTTGGCAGAGACAAGGGAGATATCGCTGGTCGAAAGTCCGAGTTTTTCTTGGATTTCTTTCTTGGCGTTGGCCACATCGCTCGAAGGGAGATCGATTTTATTGATGACAGGAAGGATCATCAAATCGTTGTCGATGGCCAAATAAGCGTTGGCCAGAGTCTGAGCTTGGACACCTTGGGTGGCATCGACAAGCAAAAGAGCCCCTTCACAAGCCGCCAAAGAACGAGAGACTTCATAGGTGAAATCGACGTGCCCTGGGGTATCAATGAGGTTAAAAATATAATCTTCGCCGTTTTTGGCTTTGTAACTTACCGTCACGGCATTGAGTTTGATGGTGATGCCACGTTCTTGCTCTAAAGGCATGGAATCAAGCATTTGGGCGGACAGATTGCGTTTTTCCACCGCGCCAGTCCATTCCAAAATGCGATCGCACAGGGTCGATTTGCCATGGTCGATATGGGCAATCACGGAGAAATTTCTAATATGGTCACGATCAAAAGGCATAAATTACTAAGTGATTATATTCTATTCCCTCTTTCGACGATAGAAAGAAAGCAAATTTTCTTCGACTTCATCGGGAGAAAGGACAACTTCATACCCATTCCAGGCACGCTCAAAAAGGCAACGATAATCATTTTGGGCATAGCGTTCATCGATCAACAACGCTGAGCCGACATCCGTTTCACTTCGGATCAATCGCCCGACGGCTTGCATGACTTTATTCATCCCAGGATTCATATAGGCATATTCGAAGCCTTTTCCGTTTTTCTTCTCATAATAATCTCGAATCAGGTCCACTTCTTGGGAAATTTGGGGCAAGCCAATGCCGACGACGGCGACCCCGATCAAACGATCGGCCAGCAAATCAATCCCTTCGGAAAAAGATCCTCCAATGATCAACAAACCGATTGTCGTCTTTTTGGGGTTGGGCAGAAAACGAGAAAGGAAAAGGTCTTTTTCCGAATCGCTCATATCCCGTTCCTGAATATAAATGTCGGCATCCTCGAAATGAAGCAAAGGGGCAATCTTGGAAAGATAGTCATAGGAGGGAAGATAAAGGAAATAGTTCCCTTTCTTCCCACTGACGAATTTAGTTAGATAATCCGCTACTTCTTGGTAGGTTTTATCGCGATTTTTGTATCTCGTGGAGACTTTTGGGGCGATCATCAAATTGAAATTCTCCTTAGGAAAGGGGGAAGGCAAGGCGAGGAAAGGATAATCAGAGGCCCCAAGAATCGATTCCATATAATAAGAAATCGGCGATAAGGTGGCACTGAAAATGGCCGCCCCTTTCACTCGCGAAAGAGAATCTTTGATCCATGGCGAGGGGTCTAAGGATTGGAGATGGATCTCGTAATCGTCTGGCTGAAGCAGCCCATAATAAACCGCATTCGCGGGATAATTCTCGTGAAGAAATGAAAACCGATAACACGCCCTTGCCAGTTTTTTGGCAGAATCGGGCAATTTGGGCTGGTCTTCTTTTCCTTTGTCTCGGCTCGCTTCGACAAAACGGTCCACCGCTTTCGGAAAAGATTCAGGCAAAGCGGAAAATCGGTGGAAGGTTTCCCCCTCATGGTAGCTTTTGCATTCTTCAAAGGATTTTTGGAGTTTTCCCAAGGCGTTTTTGATGGCTCTGGCTTTCACGTGGGAGAGATCGTTTTTGACAGATTCGATGGCTTTTTCGGAAAGAATTTCGCTATACATGTCGCGAGCTCGACTCGGCAGATTGTGCGCTTCATCGATTAAAATGACATTGTGAGAGGCATCGACGCTGGGATCAAAATAACGTTCCAAGCGTACGAGCGGATCGAAAAAATAGTTATAATCGCAGACGATCACGTCGGAAAGCAAGGAAAGATCGAGTTGAAGTTCAAAGGGACACATGGCGTTGCTTTCGGCGATTTCTTTGATGGTTTGAACGTCATATCGGCGGGAATTTTTTAACTCTTGCTGAATCACTTTTCTTAGTTTTCCATAATAGCCTTTGGCAAACGGGCATTCATCGGGATTGCAGTTTTTCCCCGGGCAGAAGCAGAGTTTTTCTTTGGCGGTCAGCAAAGAATCGCGCCCGACATATCCTTGACGATAGCATTCGCTTAGGGCGTCATAAGCCGAATTCCTGCCTGAGGTTTTCGCTGTCAGGTAAAAGATTCTTGAATTGTCGCCTTTGGAGAAGCTTTTAATGGCTGGATAAAGGGCGGAAATCGTTTTTCCGATGCCGGTTGGGGCTTCGCAAAAGAAGACCCCTCCTTTGTTTGCCACCGAATAGATATATTTGGCCATATCACGTTGCCCAGCGCGGAAAGCATCATAAGGGAATGGCAGTTTCTTCACGGATTCATTTCGCTGGGAAAGGTGCTCGAACTCCCACTCGTTCATTTCCAAGTAGGAATCGATGAGCTTGAAAACGTCTTTCTCTAATTCTCGGAAAGAAAATATTCTTTCCTTGACCATCTTTTCATCGGAATGAACTTGTGAAAGATAAGTGAGGCGGATGCCGCATTTCTCAAGGTTTTGTTCTTTAAGGTACAAATAGGCATAACATTTGGCCTGGCCAAGATGCCATTGTTTTTGCTCGGCGTAAAACTGCTCTAGCGGCATCACGGTGGATTTGATCTCGTCAATCACCGGAAAAGGGCCGCCGACGATGATTCCGTCGGCCCTTCCTTCCAAAATAACGGTCGCTTTTTCCCGTTCGATGCTTTGTTTTAAGGGAACTTCGGAAAGATAATCTCTTCCTTGTTTTTCTTGAAAAGCGGCATGGAGTTTGCTTCCCAAACGCATCGTTTCTTGGTTATAAATTCGGTTATCGATATCCCCTTCACGAAGAAGAAAATCGACCAATTGATGGACCGAAAGGGTGATTTCGCGTTTCTTTTTCTTTGGTATCGTCATTCCACATTTTCACCATTCGGAAGAAGGTGGGCTCCGTTCATAAAGGAGAGGGCGTCCATTCTCTTTTTGCCTTCAAATTGGACTTCTTTGAGGGCCAAAACGCCTTTTTTAAGACCGAGTAGCAAGGCGTGCTTGGTTGGTTTCAATACCCCAAAAGGAACCTCGATGTCTTCACATGCTTTCGCCCCATAAAGCTTCAATTTCTTTCCCCGGAGGGTGATATAGGCCCCAGGGGTATCGGCTAAGGCACGAATGTAGCACTCTGCCTCAGAGGCGGATAAATCCAAAGGAAGGTGTTCGTCCGCGGGGAGGATTTTATCGGCATAAGTTGCTTTGTTTTGATCTTGTGGGGTCCCGAGGAGTTCATCGTTGACATAAGGGAGCAAATCGTTCACGATGATTTCCTCAGCCAATTCAGAGAGTTTGCGAGATAAGGTCGTATAAGTGTCGTCCTCTTCGATTTTCACCGCTTTTTTGTCATACATCCTCCCAGCGTCAAGTTCGGAGACCATTTCCATTAAAGTGATGCCCGTTTCCTTCTCCCCGTTCATAATCGCCCTTTGAATTGGGGCGGCACCGCGTAAGGAAGGCAACAGAGAGCCATGGAGATTGATGGCTTTTTTCGGCGCGAGAGAAAGGAATTCGTCAGGGACGATTTGGCCATAGGCCATGCAGACGATGACATCGAAAGACAAATCTTTGGCGAAAGAGAAATCTTTGCGAATCCGATGGGGTTGAAAAACAGGGATCCCCGCTTTGAGAGCGATTTTCTTTATCGGCGATAATTCAATTTTTTGGCTTCTTCCGACGATCTTGTCTTCTTGACAGACAACCCCCACCACATCAAAACCGGCCTGGATTAACCCAAGCAATGGTCTCACGGCAATTTCCGGGGTGCCTAGAAAAAGCACCTTAACGTCAGAGTTCTTCTCGTATTTCCTCTTCATTGAAAAATCCCCCCCTTCTCCTCCCATTATTATAACCATTTGTAGATTATCATTTTAATGATAAAATACCAATTCGGGAGAAAAGTTTATGACTAACTACAGCAAAAAAGACTGTCAAAAATTCATCGACCAGTACAAATCCTTGATGGAAAGTTCGATGACTTTGCGCGATATCTATGAAAATTTCACCACCATCCACGCGGATAAAACTTGCTGCTATTATTTTGACGAAGACGACAAGATTAAAAGCTATACTTATGCGCGGTACAAATATGAAGTCTGGTCTTTAGCCAAGCGCTTATCCAGCCTTTTATCGGGAATTCCAGCCGGTTCGATCGTCGCTTTGAAACTCAAAAACAGCCCGATGTGGCCTTTGATGTTCTGGGCGATTTTGATGACAGGTCACCCTGTTTTATTGATTGCCGCCAATCTGCAGCACGACAACACCGAAAATCTTTTAAAAGATGCCAAAGCCATGGCCATTATCGCCAATGAAGAGGATCCTTATTCCATTCCTTCTTACCGTATCAATAACGTAAGAAACACGGAAGAGGATCATTCCTTCACCGCCAATTGGGCCGATGAGGTTCTTTTCTGCTCCTCTGGCACCACAGGCAACATCAAAATCATGGTTATGAATGGCCAAAATCTTTGTCATCAGATTGCGGAAGCCGCTAATATCCCACTTCATAGCACCACTTTGATGCACCCAGGGAAAATTAGGATTCTTGCGATGATTCCGTTGCACCATGTCTTTGGCTTCGTCGCCGTATTCCTCTGGTTCAGTTTCTACGGCAAAGCTTTAGTCTATCCAAATAGCTCTGCTTCCAGCGACTTGATGAAGGCCATCAAAAAGGGGAAATGCACCCACATTTTCTCAGTCCCGCTCTTTTGGGACAGCGTTGCCCAACAGCTTAACCGCATGGTGGCCCAGCAAAAAGAGAAACGCCAGGAAATGGTGAAAAACATGATTGCTTATAACACTCATCAGATTTCCAAGGAACAGGCTGGATTCGGGGGGACGCGTTTCTTCAATAACGCTCTGAAAAAGAAATTATTCGGAAAACAGGTTGAATATTGCATTTCCGGTGGAGGATATCTTTTGCCGAGGACCGCTTCTATCATCAACGGCATCGGTTATCCTCTCTATAATGGCTATGGCATGACGGAGGTCGGCGTCAGTTCTGTCGAACAATCCAAGAAAGTAGAAAACCGACTTCTTAATTCTATTGGCCGTCCCTTCAGTGGCATCGAATACAAAATCGTCCCTTCTGAACACTCTTCCAATCCAAACGAAGGAGAGCTTTATATCAAAGGAGGAACAATTCATTGTGAAGAGATCATCGAAGGAAAGCGAAGAAAGACCCCTCTTGTCGATGGTTTCTTTCCGACTGGCGATATTGCCACCTGCGATAAATCGGGCCGTTACTATATCAAAGGGCGGATCAAAGACACCATCATCGGCTCGAACGGGGAAAATGTCTATCCGGATGAGATCGAATCCTATTTCCGCGATGTGAAACACATCAACAATCTTGCGGTATTTGGCATCCACGAAGAAAACAACGAAAAAATCGTGATGGTCTGCGATTTGGAAAACAACGTCACCACCGATCAGCTTCCGAGCATCAAAGGGGACATCGATTCTATCAACGCCACCTTGCCAAACGAGAAACGCATCAGCCACGTCTATGTTTACAAGAAGGCGTTGCCAATCGCCAACAACATGAAAGTAAAGCGCTTCGTTTTGCAAAAGGAATTGAAATCGAATCCGGAAAATTTCCTTTCCTTCGATGGAAAATCCCTGGCAAAACCGACCATTTCTTTCGATGGCTACGATCAAAAAGAAGTCAAGGAAGTCATGGATAAGATAAGAAAGCTCTTCTCGAAGACTTTGTATCTGCCAGAATTCAAAATCGAGCCAAATTCCTCTTGGGCCGAAGATTTAGGGGGTGACTCAATGAGTTACATCACGATGGTCCAAGAGCTCAATGACAACTTCAAAGTAAACATCCCCACGGATAAATACGGAAAGCTTCTTACGGTGGAAGATTTCACCAAAGAAATTCTGGATATTCGCAAAGATGGTAAGGAAAGCAAAAAGAATAGCGAAAAATAGTTGTTTTAATTAAATATTAAAGTTAAAATTCTACACGCATATTGGAAAAGGAAAACAATTATGGCAAACATCAAATCTCAAATCAAACGTATTGACATCGGCGAAAGAAATAACGCCCACCACTCTGCCCGTAAGAGCGAAACCCGCACCCAAATCAAGAAAGTCGAAGCAGCCGTTGCCGCCGGAAACAAAGAATTAGCCGCAGCTGAACTCGTCAAAGCTGTCTCTCTTCTTGATAAACTCGCTCAAGACGGAATCATCTCCGTTAATTCCGCGAAACGTAAAAAGAGCCATCTTCAAGGCGAAGTCAACGCTTTATAAGTTGGAAAGGGCAATTTAACACAACGTTAGTCTTTACAGACGAACGAATGGCAAACGACCCTCAAAGCCCCACATTTCAGACCCTCTCTGATGTGGGGTTTTCATTTCAGGGCAAAAAACTAGGATAATCCGTCAAATTCTTTTCTTAAATTCTAGGGAAATTACCGTGGATTTTATAACGTTTTAAAGGTGGCTTTGACGCCATTTTTTTCTACTTCAAGGACGAGATAAGAACCGCTTCCGCCATCGCGCGGGTAAACCAAAGAGCCTGGGCAAAAGATGTAAAGGTCCCCGATTTTTCGGGCTTCTTTGATATGGGTGTGGCCGTGGATGAAGATTTTAACATGGGCTTCTTGTAATCTTTGCACTTCTTCTTTCAAAAGAATCGGATGGTGTTTCATGTACAGTTTGCCATAGGGAGTCATATACCAATATTCATTAGGGAATTTTGACATTCCATAATCACAATTTCCTTTAACGGCCGCGAAAGGGTGTATTTCTTCCCCGCCGAAAGACTCGACATCCCCAGCATGAAGAAAAAGGTCGGCGCCATTTTCGCGCATCGCAACCCTTTTTAGTTCATAGAAATCACCGTGCGTATCGGAGATAACGACGATTTTCATAATTCGAAATTGGTGAGGAACAGCTCAAAAGCAAGGCGATCGCTCATCTTTCCTTGGAAAACAAAAGATTGGTAACGATAAAGTTCGTCGATAGCCCGATGGATGCAACCATCACTCATTTTGCGGACGTTGAACAAACAGGCTTTCGCCCGGCCGGTGGAACATTTCAATTTGTCGGCGATATCGATTGCTTCCATGCCACGATAATGAAGGTATTTGACTTGATCGAGGAAAATGAATTGATTGGCTAACATATTCATCAAAGGAATGCCTGTTCCACTGCCTGAGGTGACATTCATGTCTTTGTAAATATGGAGCGCCTCTTTTTTATTGCCCCTCGTTAAAGCATTGGATAAGGCGAAAATATCATCTTCCAGAGGGGCAGTCACAAGGTCTTGGACCATCTTCAAAGTGACAGGTTCTCCATCGGCGAAGGCGATGAGTTTGTTTCCTTCCTGGATGAAAAGAGAATAATCTCCTCCCGTTCTCGTCAAAAGTTCGTTAGCGGCGCCATCTTCAATCTGAACCCCTCGTTTTTCAAAGAAGCGAGGAATGAAGGATCTCCATTGTTTTTCGTCGAAAGCGGCCACTTCCATGAATTTTGCCCCGCCTTCTTGCAAGGCTTTGTAATATTCACACTTCTCATCAAGCGTATCGGTATAAACCAATAGATATAGCAAAATCGCAGGATCCGGGTCTTTGAAAAATTCAATCAAAGGCTCATCGTCATCGCCTTTCAAAAGCCGTTTCTTTTCGCGTGTTTTTGATAAATAATGGAAATTCTCGGCAATCACGGCTTTTTTCTCATAGCCCAAAGGCAACGCCAAGCATTCGTTGGAGAGGTCGATCAATTTAGTCGTCGACATGTCCAGCGTGACATAATTCAATTCGTCATGCTCAGGGAGATTTTCTTTGACCATTCGTCCCAAAGGGCCTTTGATCATCCTTGATTGTGGAGAAAAGATAACGGTAATCACGGGATTATTATAGTTGAAAATCACTTATAGTTCACGCAAAGGAAGGCCAAAATATCTTCGGTAAGTAATTGTCCCTTCCTCATCGGTTCGACGATAGGGAATCCCCATGCTTTCAAGACGATGAATGACTTCCGAATCTGGATGACCATAACGATTGTTCTTCCCTACGGAAATAATGCACATCTCAGGGGAAAGTCGTTTTAAGAACGCCAGGCTTGAAGAGGTTTTCGATCCGTGGTGTCCCAATTTCAAAACATCAACATTCAAAGAAGGATAGTCGCGGATGATCTGATTCTCGATATTAAAGCCCGCATCGCCGGTAAAGAGCCATGTTTTCCCCATGAAATCCAAACTTAGAACCAGACTATTATCGTTTTCCTCCTCTCCCCCATAAACATTGTAATTGGTAAAAGTAAGCTTCCCGATGGTCAAGGGAAATTCAGCGGCATCGGTAACAAAGCGTTTCACGGGAAAATGCTGACAAAGACTTTCTTTGGCCCCAATGTGGTCATAATCCCCATGAGAGGCGATCAAACAATCGAGATGATAGACCTTTTCTTTCCGAAAGAAAGGAATGTCCACCTCTTTGGCCATATCAAAAGAGAGAACTCCGCCGGTGTCTATCATCACGCTGGTATAACCATCACGAATTAAAATTCCATCCCCTTGTCCGACATTAATAAAGCTGATTTCTTGGAGAAAGGCGTTCCCGAGAGGCAAAGAAGGAATCAAAAGAGAGGCAATCTGAATGAGGTTGATCCATCTTCTAAAGTGAACCAATCCGCTTTGCTGAAGGTAAATCCCTAACCAAAGAGCAAAATAATAAAGGAAGATAGCCCAAGGAGGGAAAGATCCTAAAGGAAGGGAAAGATCGATTTTTTCAAAGAACGTCAAAAACTGCAATAACGCCGATGAATAGGCGCTTAACAAACGGACGAAAGGAACGCTTATAAAGGAGACGAAAGCAAGGAAAGAATAAGAATAGGCGATTGGCAAAAACAAAACAGAGAAGAAAGGCGCAAACAATTTCCATTCGCCCCTAACGTTAAAGACCGGAAAAAGAAATATCATCAAAAGGAGGAAAGAAATCATCCTTCTGACGGCTTTTTTATAAAAACATCCCAGGTCTTTTGTCACCATCATGTAGATACTGATGCCATACCCCAAAAGAAAACCGCCATTCCTCACTAGGTACGGATCGAGGGCCAAAAGAATCAGGCCACTAAGACAAATCAAGGCCAAATGGTCTGGCTTTTTCTTGTCGCGAAGCAAAAAGAATAATTCCATGATGCGCACAGTCAAAACACGATACGCTCCCACTTTATAAAGGAAAAAAGGCAGGAACATAACAGCAAAAAAGAAAGTGATGATCGAACTTTTCTTTTCTTCAAATCGATAGGAGAACAGTTTTTGAATACCTCGGAGCAAGCCACCATAAACCATTCCTGAGCCGCTTAATAGGCCAAGGCAGCCAACCACGGACGCTTTGGCCACCATCTCGTTGGCGTAGTCTTTGTGGGCGAACAAAATCGAGTCGATGGTCCCAGAAGTCAAGGAATCAAAATGAGAAAGGAAAGACAGCTCTCTTTCTCGAAGTCGAAAAGGGCGTTGAAAAAGACAGTGGCAGTTTCTGATTGATAAAGACCCTTTCACCCCGATGTCAGCCAAATAACTCGCAAAAGAAAACCGACTTTCGTATTCCGTCCCCTGATATTTTCCAAGATCGCCTTCGATTTCCAAAAAATCCCCCACTTCTCGAATGCATCCTTTTTCATGAACATAGACACGCGTTAGGCCGTTGGAGAGAATAAAATAATTGTTCTTGGCCATAATGACGAATCCTTTTATCTTGCAAGCCCCATAATGGAGAGGAAAGAAATGAAGAAAAAGGCCGATCCCCAAGCCAAGAAGAACCGAGAAGAGGAAGAGGGCGAAATACCCTCTCCCTTTCCCGTAGGAGAAGAATGCCATCAAGCTCACCACGCTTAACGGCATGAGAAGCTCCATCCCTTGAATGAAAAAAGCGAGGCAAAGGGACGAAGCGAATCCCAGCAAAAGAATGAAGAAAACGTCGGGGCTTCTTATTCCCTCAAAGTGATGTAATTCTTGCACTTTTCCCATGTCGCAGGCCCAACGCCAGAAACATTCTCGATATCCTCAAGACGTTGAAAGTTGCCGTTTTCTTTCCGATAGCTCACAATGTGCTCCGCCACGGTGGAGGAAAAACACGACAGTTTTTTGAGTTCGGCAGCCGTCGCTGTGTTGATGCACACCTTTTCGATGGGGTCGGCGCTGCAAGTGTTGCCGTTGTCAAACAATGGGGCGATGTAACAATCCCAGCCATCCTCTAAATTCAAAGTTAAGTCATAAGCTTTCGGGTCGGCGTTGGAGGTAACCCCTCCCGCTCCCGAAATTAGGTCACGCAAAGTGGCTCCGAGGTTAAGAAGATAAGTTCCCGCGTGGTTAATTTCGCCTTCGATTGTGACTTGAAGACTTTGATTATCCTCACTCGAATAAACGTTGGATGTGGTCGGTGTCGTGATTTCCGTCGTCATTCTGTCGACAACGGCCAAGGCGATTAAGGCGACGATTGTCACGATCACCACAATGATAATGGTCTTAAACATAATTACCCTCCTCACTTATATAAAGACGGAATTTGTCCAAAAATGCCGACAAAAAGAAAAAAGAGCCCGAAAATCGAGCTCTCATCGAAATAATTTTTTATTCCGCGTGGCGGAAAGAAAGAATTTCGATCTCGTATGGTTCAGCCGCTTCGACTAAGATTCTCTTCCGATCGACATATTTTCCAAGGAGCGCTTTGCCCAATGGGGACCCAGCAGAGATCTTCACCGGCGTTGCCAAGACATCGCTTTCATCAGAAGAAACGACCTGAACGAGAACTTCTTTGTTCTTGGTGATATTCTTGAAAGTCACAAAATCAGTGATACCGATGGTTTTAGAATCGCTATTGTCGGCGACGACAGCATGTTCCAATTTATCTTGAAGTTCCAAAATTCTCGATTCGATTTCGCCCTGACGTCTTTTCGCAGCGTCGTAATCTGCGTTTTCGGAAAGGTCACCTTGTGATCTTGCAAGAGCCAAATCTTCGATATTTTGTGGTTTTTGGACGTTAACCAAATCAGTGAGCTCATCCTTCATTTCCTGAATTTTTTGAGCGGTATAAATAATTTTCTTATCGTCTTTCATAGAGCACTCCTTTAAAAACCTTATAGATTATAGTCAATAAATCATTTCTTGCCAAAAGAAAACCTATTTGAGGGAGGCGATTTTCGGATCGTTTTCGTAAGTGTCCAGCATTTCCTGGGCTTCCTCGAATTCTTCCTCGCTCACGTTTTCTAAGCTCTTCCCATCCCCAGAAGCCATCACAATCAGGGAATCTGGGTCTTCTTCCTTAAAAAGGAAGTAATAAGTTTTATTCCGTTCTGGATTTCGATAATAGAAATAGATTTTCCAATGGTCTTCCGTCCCATCATCTTTAGTGATAATGACAGTGTTGTCAGTGATTTCTAACATCTTTTTCCTCCTTTTTATCTCAAGCTTTCTTTTAAAGCGGAGATGGCCTCGGCAAATCCTTCTTTCCGCTGAAGCTGTCCGGAAGCCATTTCTGGTCTTCCTCCGCCCGATCCGCCTAGGGCTTTCCCTAAATTCTTGACGACATCGCCCGCTTTCGCTTTGGTCAAAGCTTTGCCAGAAGAGAAGACAACGACAGGTCTCGCCCCTTCTTTCCCGCCAAGCAAAACGAAAAGATAATCGGTGCGGTTGGCTTTGAGACTGTCTCCCAAAGTCAGAAGTTCTTGACGGTCCAAGCCTTCTTTTAATGTGGCATAAAAGTCGATGCCATCGACATTTTCAATCTGTGAAGATAAATTTTTAGCCTCTAAGCCAGCCAATTTTTCCTTATTTTCGTTCAATTGTTTCTTCAATTCTTGGTTCTCTTTGACAAGGGAAGAGACGCGTTTGCCAAATTCGGCGTCGGAAACGCCGAGTATGCCTTCGGTTTCCGAAAGAATCCGAGAACGGTTGGCAAGATAACGGAATGCGCCCAATGAGGAAACGGCTTGGATGCGGCGGGTGCCACTGGAAATTGCCTCATCGCTTTCGATGAGGAAAAGTCCGATCTCTGAGGTGTTTTTAACATGCGTGCCCCCGCAGAACTCTTTGCTATAGTCAGCAAAATTAACGACGCGGACCACATCCCCATATTTCTCGGAGAATTCCATCTCTGCGCCACTTTTCTTAGCCTCTTCGAGAGGCAAAATCTCCGTGACTTCCTCGATGGATTCGGCGATCTTCTGGTTTACTTCGGCTTCAATGGCGGAAAGTTCATCAGAACTCAACTTATGGTCGGTCTCATAATCGAAGCGGAGATATTTGTCATCCACATATGAGCCCATTTGTTTGGCGTGTTTGCCAATGACGTGGGTGATGGCGGCATGCAAAAGATGCGTGGCAGAATGGTTGCGTTCGATGAGTTTTCTTCTTTCGAAATCAAGCTTCAAATCGATTTCATCGCCTTCTTTGAGGCTGCCGTATTTCAAAACGACATGATGAAGGTGCTGACCATTGGTCGCTTTGCTTACATTATCGATAATCCCTTCGGTTTCCTTCCCAGAAAGGCTTCCCGTATCGGAAACCTGGCCGCCCATCTCGGCATAGAATGGGGTCTTGTCGAAAATAACCTCCCCTTCTTCTTCAAGATGATTTTGACGGACGCCATCGACGAAGATGCCAAGGACCTTAGCTCTCGTTTCATAGACGCCATATAAGAATTCCGATGGTGTTTTGAAATCCATCAAATCTTTCGATTGCTTTTTGAAAGAATCAATTTGACCACGCGCATTCCTTGCTCTTTCGCGTTGTTCTTCCATGAATTTCTCATAGCCTTCCATATCGACGGAAAGGCCGTTTTCTTCGGCGATTTCCTTACTTAAATCGGCAGGGAAGCCATAAGTGTCCGCTAACAAGAAAATCTCTTCGCCAGAAAGTTTTGTCTTCCCTTTCATCATCTCCTTTAGGAGAGTTTCGCCGTTTTCTAAGGTCTTTAAGAATTTCTCTTCTTCGCCTTTGATCATTTTTTCCACTTGAGCTTGGGAAGCGACCAATTCAGGGTAGAAATCTTTGTAACGAGAAACCACCGTGCCAACCAATTTGTACATGAATGGTTCGTTAAATCCGATCTTTTGGCCATAACGCATGGCTCGGCGGATGATTCTTCTTAAGACATATCCCCGGCCGAGATTCGAGAAAGTGGCTCCGTCGCTTAGGGAGAAAGTCAGACATCTCGCATGATCGGCGATGACACGGAAAGACATGCGATTTTCTTCGCTGTATTTTTTGCCAGACAATCTTTCGGTTTCCTCGATGATTGGCATGAAAAGGTCAGTCTCGAAGTTGGTGGGCGTCTCTTGCAGAATGCAAGCGATTCTTTCTAATCCCGCCCCAGTATCGATGTTTTTCGAAGGGAGTTCTTTGTATTTTTCCCTCGGCACCCCATTGACGGCGTTGTATTGGGAGAAAACGATGCCCCAAATCTCGATGTAGCGGTCATTTTCGATATCCTCTTGCAAAAGTTTGATTCCTAGATGCTTCGGATCCCACTTCTCGCCACGATCGAAGAAAACTTCGGTATTCGGGCCGCACGGTCCTTCGCCAATTTGCCAATAATTGCCTTCCAAGGCGACAAGATGGTCTTTTTTGATTCCGGCTTTTTGCCAAAGCTCGAATGATTCTTTGTCGCTTGGGTTGTAAGTCACATAGATTTTTTCTGGATCCATCCCGAAGCCTTCGGTTTCGGAGGTTAAAATCTCATAGGCCCAGGGGATGACTTCTTTCCGGAAGTAATCACCGATGGAGAAATTGCCAAGCATTTCGAAAAAAGTGTGATGCCTGGCCGTATGGCCGACATTTTCGATATCGTTGGTGCGAATCGACTTTTGGACGTTCACAATTCTTCGACATGGTGGGACTTCCGAGCCATCGAAATATTTTTTAAGCCCCGTGACCCCGGCATTGACCCAAAGCAAAGATTTGTCATCTTGGGGAATCAAATTGACGCCCGGGAGCCATTTGTGACCACGATTTTCAAAGAATTTAATCCACGTTTCCCTGATTTGCTGTCCTGTCAGTTTCTTCATAACAAGCCTCCTAAAACAAAATAAAACACCCTAGTTAGAAGGAACGCAGCAGCGCGGTACCATCCTTCTTCACCAAGAGGTGCACTCAATTTTCTTCTTAACGCGAAGCGCGGTGACATTACTCACAACCATGGCGAGGTGGCGCGTCTCTTGGGCTTTCCCATCATGAGGCCCTCTCTCGGAAGAGACTTAATCTCGCAACGAAATTATACGCCACTTCCTTCCAAAAGGAAGAGAAATCGTCCTTAGGAGAGATAGGTTGGGGCGACGGTTGTGGGACTGGGGCGGGAAATATCCGTTTCTGGCGAATTTTCGTAGCTTCCCGATTTGTTATAAATGCCCGCAAATTCCTCAGACCACCCATCGGCATAATTATAAAATTCGACAAAATCGGCATAATGGTCTTTGGTGTAATAGCAAACAGGCGAATCATCGTCATATTCGCGGATTCCATCGGCGACGATCACCAAACGGGCTGCCCCGCGTCTGCTTCCGTAATAAGAATCGTCCAGGGCAATGTCTAATTCGTAATATTCTCCCGAAGATCGACGGAATGTGCCTAATTTCGAAGTATAGTCATTCGGACCGCCATAAGATCCTTTTTGATAGACGCTGACACAACGGAAATCGGTGTATTTCTCAACGGAAGATCTATCGTAGGTGTAATTTGGTGGGAATTCGCCAAAGGCTTGATAATAGAGAGCGACCGTCTCATAAGTTAAGCAATAATCGCTCTTTTTTATGGTTAATGTCGTTGGATAAGCCAAATAATCGTGGGTGTCGTATTTGACGTTATAAACCGTGAAGGAATCCCCCACCGCTTTCTTTGGGACGATCCGATAAGTTTTCTTCGCGCTCGGCCATTCATTATTGTCTTTCTCTTGATAAGGAATTTTCTCCCATTTAGAGGAAGAGGTTTCGATCGATTCGCTAGAAAATTCCGAGGTGCTCTCTTTTTCCGAAGAGATAGAACTTTCTTCACTATTGCTGGAATACTGGGTTGATTCCTTGGAAGAGCTCGACGAAGATTGGGAATCGCGGTTCAAATCGGAAAAACACGCACTCAAAGAAAGAAGCGATCCAAGGGCTAGCAAAATAAAACTGGTTCGTTTGGATTTCATCGCGCGGGTATTATAGTCCTTTCCGAAAGAAAAAGCACTCCTTTGTTGAGTGCCCCATGTCTTTCCGCATTCATGCTGTCCATTCCGGAGGGGTAGTTCGATTGGCTTTGAACCAAGCGGTGTCCTTGAGTTTGGTGTCATTATGAGAGAAAGTGACGCTTTCTTGCCCACTGACGTCATATTTGACCACCACATCTCCATTCATCGGCGTGTGATAATTTTTATCTTCCCAGCTCCCCAACGTCGTGACATAGACACGGTCCGTTTGTTTGGCAAAGCGGTTAATTGCCGCCTGGGCAGGGAAAGAATTGTTGGGATTAGAGGCGTATTCTTTGTTCCCGGCGCAACAGCAGCAGACGATTAGATCGGGGTCAATGGCTTTAAGCAAGGCATCCGAATTTGCCGTATAGGAGCCATGGTGGCCCGCTTTAAAGAGTTTCACTTTCGGGAGAGAGTTGAATTTGACGATCGAAGCCTCGGCATATTCCTCACAATCTCCGGTGAAAAGCATATGGTTGTTGCCTTGGCTGAATAAGGCCGCGACAGAACAGTCGTTTTGCGCAGAGAATCCGGTTGTAGAATAGGAAGGATTCAACGTTTTGACGTCATCTTTGGTGTGGTCGTAAAAGAAATTGTAGAGGATCGTCATAGTAAGATTTGTGCCCAATTCCACCGTCCAATTGTTGCCTTGGGTGGTAAGCTGGGAT
>CADBIO010000024.1:17188-34432 GCA_902794835.1 uncultured Erysipelotrichaceae bacterium | reverse complement strand
GAAAAAGCGGAGGCCGAACATCGCAAATTAAATATCGACGATACCTTCTTTGACAAATTTAAAGACACGTTGTTTAAAAAATAAGACAATCACATATTCTGCGGTCGTTTTATTTCTAGAAAATATTGGAAAGCCGAAGGCAAGGAATAATGGTGATTCAGTTCTTCTTTCGAGACAAATAAGAGGGACGGATCATCGATTTTCTTTTCCAAGACAACGCAATATCCTTTCATCTTCCAGATTCGGTGGGTAAAGATATGGGTGGCGTTGCCCAAAGAAATGACCTTGGTAAAGGAAATACCGTTCTTTTCAAGGTATGCCTTCACTTCTTTTTGGGAGTACGTCCCTTCTAGATTCGGGAATTCATAGAGAGAGGCAAGCAACCCTTTTTCAGGACGTTTCCGGATGGCGATTTGCTCTTTTAGCGAAAAGAGAAGGACAGTCTTGTTTTCTTTTTTCTTTTCTTTTGATTTGCTAAGTATCGGATAATCGAGTTCTTTCTTTGCCATATGAGCCTTGCAACAATCGCTAAAAGGGCAAAGATCGCATTTAGGAACTCCGTGAGGAAGGCAAATGATTTCTCCTAAGTCCATCAAGGCTTGATTGAAGTCGCCAGGCCTTTCTTCCAATCGTTCGAATAAGAATTGGTGACACGTTTCCTTGGCTTTTTCTTCTTTGACATCCAACATTGAGCAAGTCAGGCGAGAGAACACGCGAAGCAGATTGCCATCGACCGCCACGGCTTTCTTTTGAAAAGCGATAGAGGCAATCGCCGCGGCCGTATATTTCCCAATTCCCGGAAGTTTTGCCAATAAGGATTCGTCTTCGGGAAGCTTTCCCTGATATTTGTCCACCACTTCCATCGCCGCTTTTCTTAGGTTTCTTACCCGAGAATAATAACCAAGTCCTTCCCATAATTTGAGGCAGGTATCTTCAGAAGCGTTGGCTAATGATTCGATGGATGGAAGGGCGGCGAGGAACCTTGCATAATATCCTTTGACGGCTTCTACTCGGGTTTGCTGAAGCATGATCTCGCTCAGCCAAACATGATAAGGCGTAGGATTTGAACGCCAAGGCAAAAGGCGATGGTTTTGATCGTACCAATCAAGTAACCGTTTCGAAAAAGAGGCTGTCATAATCGTTGATATAGCACCACTTAAGATGGACTGTGGCTTAAGAAAAGTATAGCCATTCTTTGGAACCTAGACAGCGTTAAGATACGATTTTTGATTTTTCCATTTTGAAAAATAGAAAGAGTCTTTTATAATAATTCACGCTGCATCGTTGTGGCAAAAGCGCCCAGCTGGCGGAATGGTAGACGCAAACGACTCAAAATCGTTCGGAGAAATCCATGCGAGTTCGACTCTCGCGCCGGGCACCAAGGATAAGAAAAAGGCCTTCAAAGATTTGAGGGCCTTTTGCTTTGATTGCTAATTCAATAAGATCGTCCGTTTCTTGCCGTCAGGCGATTCCACCACAATTTTTTCGTAAGGTGATCTCATGCCTTCGTGCACTTTCTTGATCTTGAGATTTCCCTGGGGATCGATATGGAAATCGTAGAGGATATAGCATCCTTTTTGGTAACAAAGGCCATCGCCTTCATCCGCATAATGATGGTAAGAGACTTCCCCGCCCGTCCAATAAAGCCTCAAGGTCTTGGGCTCGTCTTTTTGTGCCAATGGGGTTAAAGAATTCTTACGGACAAAGAGATTTGGATGCCCTAGCGGGCAAGGTAGGATATGATGCCCTTTTCGATATTCTTTGCCGGTCGCATATTCGATAAAATCGTCCGGGAGATAAAGAAGACGTTGGCTCTCTCCTGGCTTTAAGGCTGGCGCCAAAAGCAAAGAAGAGCCAAGCATCAATTCGCTGGATTCTTGTAGAAGAAGCGAATCTTCTGGATAGTTATAAATCAAAGGGCGGAGCACGGCTTCGCCAGTTTCCTCATAAGCGCGGAACAAGTCATAAAGATAAGGAATCAATTCATAACGCAACAAGACGGCGTTGCGGTAGGCCTCTCGATATTTGCCTTTCAATAAATATCCTTCCTGTCTTCTGCCATGATCACTATGGTTACGGAAAAAGGGATTGAAGATTGAGGCCTCTGCCCAACGAGCGATTAATTCATCGGTTGGGTCACATTTGAAACCACCAATATCAACCCCGACGTAACTCACGCCAGAAAGCGACATGTTGCAAAGCTGAGGGATCATATTCTCTAAATGCGACCAAGAAGCGGTATTATCCCCTGTCCACATTCCCGCGTATTTGATGGTTCCCGCAAAAGCGGCGCGAGTTAAGACGAACGGACGTTTCCCCGCTTCTGACAAGGCTTCGTGAGTCGCTTTGTTTTCGAAATGCGCATACACGTTATGCCCCAATTCGCTAGGCAGCCCACCCATGTCAACTGCATCAGGGAAATTGCCATCGAAAGTGGTTGGCTCATTCATGTCATTCCAAATCCCGGCAAAGCCGTAAGAGAGGAAACGTTTTATTTCCTCTTTCCACCACTTCCGGCAATCTTCGTCTAAAAAAGCAGGGAAAACGGAAGGGCCTGGCCAGACAGGGCCTTGGAAAAGTCGCCCATTCAAAGTGCAGAATGTCTTTCTCTTTTTTCCTTCTTCGAAGATGGGGTCGCCTTCTTTCGCCTTGACACCGCAATCGACGATTGGGACGACAGACACCCCTTCTTTTTTCTTTTCTTTCACCCAGGAAGCGAGATTTGGGAAAGAAGTTTCGTTGATCGTGAAATCGGCAAAGCCATCCATATAATCGATATCCAGGTAGATGGCAGAAAGAGGAATCCTCGCTTCACGGTATCCTTGAATCACTTCGTCATAATCCGCCTCATTAAGATAGCCGAAGCGAGATTGTTGGTGGCCCAAGGCCCAAACAGGGGGCAAAGAACCGCGACCCGTTAATTCCGTGAAGGAAGCAACTACTTCTTTAAGGGTTCCCAAAAAGAAATAAGCTCGGAGCGCGCCGGCTTGATGACGAATCGAAACGAGTTCTGGGTCGCTGACGTTAAGATCAAAGAAACAACGAGAGGTATTATCGTAATAGATCCCAATGGTATCTTTTGGATCGAAAAAAGCTAGGAAATTGATGGATTTATAGAGGCTCTTCATCTGCTCGTGATGATGTTCGGGCGGATCGAAATTCCAAGATTCATATTGATGTCCTTGATGGTCTAAAGGACCGAATTTGTCACCTAATCCATAGATTGGGCCCTTATAGCGGAAAGAAAAGCCATCATGTCCGTCTCTGATTGCCCCAGAAAGCAAGATCTTTCTTCCTCTTTGGATTTCCAATTGAAGTCCGTCAAAAACGATTTGGTAATCAGAGAGACGATAAATCCATCTACCCTCTCCTTTCATTTCCCCCACAAAGGGGGTTCCCTTCTTTTCCACAATCAGGCTTTTTGGGGCGCCTTTTTCCTCCCAACAAAAACAATGGTCAGAAAGGGCGTAGAGATTCCAGGAATCGGGGTTGAATGTTTTACTCATAACGCCATTATATTCGTTTCTCGTCGAAATCTAAGGCTATGTTTTTGTCGTTTTTTTACATCATTGAAGAAACGAGCACACGCATTCGGGCAGGGCCTGTTACATTTTCTTTTTCCTTTGACAAACAAATCTAACATTTTCACAAAAGACACTAAAATTCGTTCATTCAAAGAAAGGGACTTTGTTTCCTAAGATTGAAGTGCAATTAGGCGATAAGCCAAAAAGGAGAAATCAATGAAAACCATTACAAAGTCTGCTTTGATGCTTTTCTCCATCGGTGTTTTGACAGCCTGCGGCGCTCAGGAAACCCCCACGACCTCAGGTAGCGAACCCGTGGAAAGCGAAGAACCAGGCACTTCCGTCATTTCCAGCGAACCAAGTTCAGTCGAGATCGACGATTATGCGTACGGCAAATATGTCGTTACCGACTTCGAAACCGAAAGGCAGGTCGCTTATTACGATTCTGACGACGCGACCTTATCTTTGGAAGCAACCAACACCTTCGAGGAAGGAGCAGGGGCTTTACGAATCAATCCTGGCGAAATCACGAACACCATTTATCTTGCCGGCAGCCCAAATATCAAAGCCTTGGCCGATTATGCCGTCCTTGGCGCTAGAGCCTATGTCGAAGATGCAACCGCCGAAAGCGCGGAATACACCTATTCAAATTTTCTTAACGCCGAGCTCTACCATGGCGAAACCTTAGTGGACAGTTACAAGATTGTCAGAGCCAACACTTGGATCGACATCGCCTTTAACCTCACTTCCGTTGCCGATGCTTCATTAGACGATGGCGCTTTTAAAATCGTCTTAACCAAATATGTCCATGGCGTTGACGAGGAAGAAAATGACATCGTAATCCCAGATGGCGAAGCACCACAATGGAAATTGCTCCTTGATGATGTCTACGTCTCTCCCCTCGATAGCAAGATTGAAAACGCCGATACCTTCGGCAATTATGTCGACCACGACTTCGACAGCACGGGTAAAACCATCTACGATTCTGAAGATGGCTGGGGCGGATTCGATGGCTTCAAAATCTGCTATGGACACGGCTTTGTCGATGATTACGAACGTTTCGTCCACACCTCTGATGTCACCGACTATAGCGATTTCATGGGTCCGGGAACCCGTCAGTTTGCCGGTGCCTACGCTTGTGCTCTCGGCCAGACTTGGAGATGGGCTTCCTATCAAAACGATGCCTTCATCATTGATGTTGTTGCCACGAAGAAAATTTCTCTCCAACTCGTCACTTCTGATCTCATCGCCGGTTGGGCAACCACCGGAGATACGAGCGCCGATATCAATAACACTTTCTATGTGAAACGCGCTGAAGATACTCTTCCAACGACCCTTGCCAAGAGAGACAACAGCTCGAAAGAGCATTACCAGTTCGCGGAAATCGAATTGGATGTCGGGGACCATTTCTTCTGGCATTTCATCAGCTCCGCCAGCGACATCATCATCCTTGAATGTCTCTGGAATTATCGGATTGGCACCCTCGCCGCATAAGATCGGTCGAGTTTCCTAAAAGCCATCCGCCCCGCGCGGACGGCTTTTTCTTTCTTTAGAGCCAATTTGGCTCTAAAATATATCTAACAGGAGTTTTTGCTCATGGCCTATTTGAAAATGAATTTCGTCTCAGCCTGCCTTTCTCGCAGTGTCTCCGTCTCCCTGCTTTTGCCATCGGGCAAAGTGGAAGAACTCTCCACCATTGCCAACGAAGGCTACAAAAAAGGCGCCCCCATGAAGGTGATCTATCTTTTGGGCGGGATCATGGAAGATGAAAGTGGCTGGTGTATCAATAGCCGTCTCCCTTCTTATGCCGAAGAACACGATTATCTGATCGTCATGCCAAATGGGGAAGGAAAAGGATACATCAACCAAGGCAAAGATCGATTTTACGACTTCATTTCCAAAGAGCTCCCCTCCTTTATCGAATCGCGTTTCTATGTCGGAAGCAAAAAAGAAGATCGGATCATCGCCGGCCTTTCGATGGGTGGTTTCGGCGCGTTGGTCCACGCCTTCTCAAAGCCTGATTTTTGGGGCTATGCCGGGGCGTTTTCGCCATTGCTTTGCGATTCGGTCTGGGGCGATAAGAAAACCCATCCATTGTCTTTGGCCATCAAAGCAGAAAAAGAACGCACGCCCCTGCCCAAAGTCTTTCACGCGATTGGGGAGGATGATTTCTTCCATGAGGATAACCTCCGTTTCCTCAACAAAACGAAAGGTTTCAAAATGTTGGACATCAAGAGCCAGATTATCCCTGGCTTTGGCCATGAATGGGCGTTTTGGGATCGGGAAATCAAAGAATTCCTGGATTGGTTAGACGAGGAGAGGAATGGTTAAGCTTCGACACAAAAAAGAATTCTTTGTGGGACTTTCGGTCGCCATCACGATTTTTTTAGCGCTGGTCGGAGCCAACTCCGTGATGCTTTATCGAAACGATAAGGCCGCAACCATCACCCAATTCAAAGGACTTAGCGCCCGCGTCAATTCCGATATGTCGCAAAATCTCAACAATATCGACGTTATTTCCCGCACGAATTTCATCAATGAAGATTTCTCGGAAACGGCAGCCGCACTTTTCACCGAAGAGGAACATGAAGCGGTCATTAGCCTCCAGAATCTCTTTCAAACGATCATTTCTGCCAGTGAAACTTCCTTAATCGGGGCGATTTCTTATTTCCCTTACGGAAACGAGGGGGCCGTCGATACGAATCATCAAGTTTTGGCTGGTTCCCTCATTGATTTGACCTTAGTGAATGCCGAGAAAATCATACGCAGCTCAGAGGAATATAACCCAGGCAACCTTTATACGGTGTGGGCAAGCTATGCGAATGGCGAATATGCAGCTTATCTCTTTTTCTCTCGGGTGATTCTGGATATGCGGGTCGAAAATTACAACGCGCCAATCGGGATTGTTTCGATGTGTGTCTCAATTCCGACCCTATCTGCCCCACTTTCCTATGCCTCCACGCTAAATGGGTCTTCCTTTTTCTTGCTAGATCGAGATTCAAAAATCCTTCTTTCCAGCAACCCGAGCATTCAAAGCATCGATGAGGTTAAAGGAGGGGACTACTATAATCTCTCGCTTCGCCTTGGATTCTTAGATTGGCAATTCTTTGGGGCCCAGAACACCTCCGTCGTCTGGTCCAATCTTCGTCTCAGTTTCATCATCGAAGGCAGCATTCTTCTCTTTATCGTCGTCGGTTACACGATCATCTATTTGATGGCTTATCGCAGAAGTCAGCAAGGATTAGGAGAACTCTTCGACTTCTTCTATTCTCACGAATCGTCTTCCTTAGAAAAGATGGCCCCATCCACGGACGATGAGGTGAATCGAGTCGTTGGGGCTTATAACACGATGGTCGAAAGCGTCATCGCCTTAAATGAGCAAGTCGTGGAAGAAAGAAACCGCGGATTGAGTTTGGAATTAGAGAAATCGAACATGGAAATTCAAGCCCTTCATTCCCAAATCAACAAACATTTCCTCGTCAATGCCTTAAGTGTCATCCGTTCCTATATCTCTTTGCACCATGTCGAGCAGGCTAAGGCTTGTTTGGAAAGCCTCTCGGACTTCTTGCGTTATAGCCTTACGATGGAGGATTCTTCGACGATTGGTCAGGAATTGGCCACCTCGAAGGATTATCTTTTAATCCAAAAAGCCCGTTATCCGGGGGTCGATTATGACATTGATTGCCCGGAAGAGCTTTATTCCATCGTCATTCCGAAAGTGACGTTGCAGCCATTGTTAGAAAACGCTTTTACTCATGGCCTGAGAAAGAAAAAAGGCCACATCCATATCGCCGTTTTCTTGGAAGATGAGCATTGCGTGATCGAAGTTAGCAACACCGGGACCCCACAAGACCGGAAACGAATGGAAGAAGTCAACGCCTCCCTCCGTGGGGAAAGAAAAGACGAGATCAAAAAAGACAGCCATGGTATTGCAATGGCCAATATCAAACGACGTTTTGAGCTCTCTTTTGGGGAGGGTGTCGAAGTCTTGCTAAAAGAAAAAGAGGGGAATACGGTAGCAACAATCCGTTTCCCGAAAGGAAAGGAGAACAATAATGATTCGCGTTTACCTAATTGACGATGAATCACCGATCGTCGACGAACTGCTTGCCCTCATCGATTGGCAAAGCTACGGTTTCCAAATTGTTGGCTACAGTTATGATCCAGAAGTCGCCAGAAAAGAGATTTTGGATTTGGCCCCAGACCTTGTCATTTCTGATGTTAAGATGGATGGATTGAGTGGCTTGGAGCTTTTCGTTTTGGTCTCTTCTTGCCTGCCAGGCATCCATTTCTGCTTCCTTAGTGCTTACGACAGTTTCGAATATGTTTCCGAAGCCTTGAAACTAGGTGCCGTCCGTTATTTGAGAAAGCCGATTCGCGAGAATGAGTTAATTGAGATGTTACTCGATGTCAAAGAGAATCTCTCCAACCACCTTTTAAGCGAAATCACTTCTTCGCTTTCTGAAGACTACGTCGGGGGAAGGAATGCACGCGTGCGTGAGTTGTTCCAACGCCTCTTCCCTCTTCAGCCGCAGCAGAAAGCAAGAATCCTCGCTTTCTATGGCAAACACGAGGGCCCACTGCCGCTGGAAAAACTTGCTGGCGATTTCCAGACATTCTATAGCGATGAGAATCTTTCCTTATCGGTGGTCGTCGACCCAAATTCAGAAGCGATTCGGGAAATCACCCAAAAAGAGAAGATTTCCGCCGGCTTAAGCGAAGAGTTTTCAGATTATCGTTTGGTTGCCGGGGCAATTCGTCACGCCAGGGCGGCCTCGAAGCAAAAATTCATCGACGGACATCATGACCTTTTAATTTATTCCGAAAACGAGAACATCCTCAAATTGCTCGAAAAAATCAACGATGTCCGAAGCGCCTCTGAATTGCAAGGGGTCCTTGCCAATATCAAGGAAATGCTCTCCGAATATGAAATTAAATCTTATGATTTGCAGAAAATCTACCGCACGATCTTCTTTAATTTGGTCAAATATGGAATCAGTTCTTACGATGAGAAGGCCGACGAACTTTCTGTCTTAGACGATTACAAGGATGTCGATGATTTCATTAACGACTTAAATAACCTCTTCCCTGGCACCAGTCCATCCAAGCCAAGCGCCAACGTCATCGGGGAAGTGATCCGCGATTTGGAAGAAAACGTCGCTGAAAGGCGGAGTCTGGCCTATTATGCGGCCAAATACAATTACAATGCCTGCTATTTCTCTCAATTGTTCAAAAAAGTGACCGGCGCAACCTTCGCCGAATATTTCATCCAACTGAAGATCAGCAAAGCTCAAACTTTGATTTCCTCAAGCAATCTTCTTCTTGCCGATATCGCTTCCCGGGTTGGGTATGACGATTATTACCACTTCTCCAAGATCTTTAAGAAATACACGGGCCTCACGCCTACGGAATACCGCGCCAGCGCGAAATAAAGTTTCGACAAACCAAACTAAATACAAGTCATTCTCAAAGCGGGGTCAATATTTTAGATTGTCTTTGCGAATGAAAAGTTTTCTCGGCAAAAAGAATCAAGAAAGCAATAACGGGGTGAGAATCGCCCCAAGAAGTAGAGCAGCCAAACTCGGCAAAAACATTTGGGATAACCGCTTTTTCTATCTCATCATGATCCCCGCGATCATCCTGTTGTTGATTTTCGCCTATGAGCCGATGTACGGCGTCATTTTGGCCTTCAAGCGTTATTCCTTCAAACTGGGGATTACTGGTTCCCCGTGGGTTGGCTTTAAAAATTTCAACGAACTCTTTGAGCAAGAGGAATTCTGGAACGCTTTCCGGAATACCTTCGTCATCAACCTTTTGAAATTGGTGGTTTCCTTCCCGTTAACCATCATCTTGGCCGTTCAGATCAACGCCATCCGTTCGAAAGTCTATAAAACCTTCGTCCAGACTTGTGTCTATTTGCCCCACTTTGTCTCTTGGGTCGTCGTGGCGGGCTTGATTTTCTCCTTATTCGATGAATCTAGCGGCCCAATCTATAACTTTTTGCTTTCCCTGGGCATCAAAACCAATGTCTTTGGCGATGGCAATCAATTTGTCGCTCTGTTGGTTCTTTCCGACCTATGGAAGGAAGTTGGCTGGGGGACGATCATCTATTTGGCCGCTTTAAGCAACATCTCCACGGAATATTACGAAGCCGCGGATGTTGATGGGGCCAACATCGTCCAACAATTTTTCCACATCACCTTGCCAGAATTGTTGCCGACAATGTCGATTGTCTTGTTGTTGCGGGTCGGCTCTTTGATTGGTGGCGGATTCGACCAAATCTATAACCTCTATAACAGCCAAGTCTATGACAAAGGCGACGTCATCGACACCTATCTTTATCGTATCGGCATCGGCGATGGAAATTTCGCCTTAGGCACGGCAGCCGGTTTGTTTGAATCCTTAGCCAATCTCGTCCTTTTGATCGGGGCGGGCGTTGTCATCGGAAGAATCAAGAAGAAGGTGGAATAAATGGAAGCCATGGCAAGAACAAACGTCAAACGCGGGAAAACCACTTCTCTTCGCCGCACAAGACTAGGGAGGAAGGTCGGAAGAGCAATCAATAGCGGTCTTCTTTTTCTCGTCGCAATGACGATGCTTTACCCATTTATTCAGATTTTCTTGAAATCCTTCATGACAGATACGGACATCATCAATCAAGGCGGTTTCTTTGTCTGGCCAAACACTTGGCAGATTGAAGGCTATAAGTCCATTTTCGAGGCCGATTCCGTCTATAATGTGGGCCACGCCTTCCTGATTTCCGTCTTCGTCACAGCGGCAACGACAATCTATCAGCTGACGATCACCACCTTAGCGGCCTACGGCTTATCGAAACGTTTCCTGCCAGGGAAAAAATTCTTCTATGCTTTCTTCATCTTCACGATGTATTTCGGCGGCGGCTTGATTCCTTACTTCATCCTCATCCGCCAGCTGGGTTTGCTCAACCAGATTTGGGTCTTGATCATCCCGCAATTCATCTCCGTCCCTAATCTTTTGGTGATGAAGAGCTTCTTTGATAACTTCCCAAGTGAGGTTATTGAAGCGGCCAAAGTCGACGGGTGCAGCAACTGGAGAACTTTCATCTCCATCGTCTTGCCTCTTTCTAAAGCCGTCTTGGCCACCATCGCTCTCTTTATTGCCGTTGGGGTATGGAATAATTGGTTTACGACGATGTTATTCATCCAAGATCCCGATTTAAGACCGTTAGCCTACGTCGTGCAGGTCATCATCGACATGAGCGTCGGCCGCAACACGCAGGATGGCCAAACCGTCCAATTGATTGGCAAGTCCATCCAATACGCCGCCATCATTGTCTCCACCGTGCCAATCGTTTTAGTCTATCCTTTCTTGCAGAAATATTTCGAGAAAGGAGTCATGATTGGCTCTATCAAGGGATAAACTTAAACTGCCTTTAATTCCAGGAGGAAAAAGAATATGAAACATGGAAACAAACTCACAAAGCTCGCCTTGCTCTCTGTTTTCTTGCCGGGCCTTGCCGCTTGCGGCGGGTTTAGCAACGATGACTATGGGGAAGATGGTCGAATGAACATCTCGATGTGCGGGATTCAGTTCGATTCCCTACAGACCCAATCGGCGGACACCAAACTGATCGTCGATTACGTTCAAGACAAATTCAACGTGAATTTTGACTTTATCAACATGCCGGCGGGCAACTGGAAGACGGTGCTCAACACCTATATGGCTTCGGGTGAAATCCCAGACATCTTCTTCCACACCCGTTATGAGCCAGCTTTCACGACCTGGGTCGAAGATCAGATCCTTTTCGATTTCTCGGAAATGTTGGGCGATTATCCCAATCTCACGAAAGCTTTCGACCGTTATGGCGTGAATACTTTAAAGAATTATTTCAATGGCGGCCTGTATGGCTATCCGGTCGTGATGGATGATCAAAGTGAGGACGCGATCATCAATGAACACGCGATGTTCTATCGTCGCGACTGGTATCAGAATCTCGTCAATAAAGGCTTCACCCCAACCAGTGGAAGAGCCTTGGTCGACCCAGAAGACCCCTCATTCAATTACCTCAACTTCTACGATTTAGTCGAGGGTTTTACTCTCGGTGATCCCGACGGCAATGGAAATAATGATACCTATGGTTATGCCCTTCCAAAAGAAGATGGCGTCTATTGGTGGTATCCGGTACTATCGATGTTCGGCGTCGTTGATCGCGGATGGCATTATGACGAAACCGGTCAGAAATGGCTGCCAGACGAGATTTCCGACGAAATGAAAGAAGCCGTTTATTACCTTGCCGATATGTATGACAATGGCTATATCAATGCTTCCTATGCGACGACTTGCGCTTTCGAAGTCATGAAAAACGAGGTCGTCACCGGCAAAGCAGGCATGTGCTGTTACAACGCTTCTTATCCGATGGGCCAAGGTTTCTTGACTTTGATGGATTCCAACCAAGCCAGCAAGCACGACGAAACTCTTTCGGAGTGCGTCCGCGCCATGGATGTTCCGACGGGAACCGATGGCAAGAAACATATGTTCGGCTATGGCAACTTTTATGGCTACCAGTCGATCAACAACGACATCTCTGACGCTAAGAAGCGAAAGATTCTCGACATCATGGAGTGGATGCTTAGCGAAGAAGGCAATACGATCATGAATTATGGCCTAGAAGGCATTCATTGGAAAAAGGGCGCCTCTGGGGAGATCGTCTCCTTGCTTGGAAATAACGATGACGGGTATCCAAAAATCCTTTATGACTATGATGTCGCCTATGGCATCTATTATTTGAAAGGATTGGTTTCCTGGTGCACCCCAATCTCGCCGGACATCCGTTACTATGACGAGCAGATGCAATGTTTGAATGCCTGGTCTGGCGAAGATGAACTCTTTATGGATCCTCTTTTCTACGTCGCTCCGCCGAGCGAATATTCCACCACGCAAGGACGTCTTGAGAATATCAAGAGCAAAGCCTTCAAGAAGATCGTCAATGCCGTCAGCGGCGAAACGGCAGAAGAAAAACGGGCAACCCGCGATGATATCTGGAGTAGCTATGTCGCAAATTTCCAAGACAAAGGATCGGCATATTTCGATGCGATGAACGAAGCCGCTAAAAACGCCGGAATCAGACAATGAAACGTTTTCTTTCTTTTATATCCGTCCTTCCCTTGATTGCCTCCTGCGCCATCGCGAATCCACGGCCGAAAACCTATGAAGTTGGCGATGAGGTCCCGCTTTCGCTAGAAAGCAGCTTTACCACCGCATTGCCAGCCAAGACAAAAGTCTACCCTTCTTCCCAGGGCCGTACCTTCTATGTTTCAGCTGATGGGAGCGATGAGAATGATGGCCTTTCCGAAGAAAAACCATTAAAAAGTCTTTCTGCCGCCCGAAAGTTGAACTTAGTGGCAGGCGATAGCCTTTTACTCCATCGGGGCGATGAATTCAATGGCCAGCTAAGGTTCGACAACATTTCCGGGGACGATGACAATCCGATTACGATCGCCTCTTACGGCGAAGGCGAAAGGCCGATTATCAGAAGCAATGTGAATGCCGTCGCTTTCTATAATGCCTCGAATATCGTCGTCAAAGAATTACATGTCATTGTGGCTGGACCTGATCGTTATGCGATGGCTGATTTTTGCTATGTTGGAATCTATTTTGATTATTCCTACGTCGGCGAAAACAAATATCGAAACATCTACATCGATGATAACGAAGTCGAAGGGACGGGGGTTTCGTCTAACGTCATGGGTGTGGTAATCCAAAGTCTCGAATCCACGATGGAAACGACCCCTAGCGATGTCGTTACGACGTGCTATGTTACCAACAATGAAGTCCATAATTTAGGACGCAGCGCTATCCATTGCGGGGGTTGGCTTCGCGATGAAAGCGACAACCACAACAACGGCAATCAAAAGCTATTCCACGATTTCCATTTCGACGGGAATCATGCCTATGACACGGGGTGCATGGGAATCTATATCTGCGCTTGCACCGATAGCACCATCAACCGCAACGTTGTCCATGACACTGGAATCTACGAGAAAAACCAACTTTTAGAAGGGGTCTGCGGAATCATGGCTCTTTGCGATGATCGTTGTGAGATCGCTTATAACGAATGCTATGACATCTACGATGCCAAAACCACCTATGATGCGATGGGCATCGATATCGATTGGAACTCCAATGCCATCGACGTCCACCACAATTATTGCCATGATTGCATGGGTTCAGGAATCGGAACGATGGCCAATCAAAACAGCCTCATCCGTGAGAACCGTGTCATTAATAACCGCGGAGAAACGATCCACATAGCCCCAATTACGATCAGCAACTTCACTCAATATTACGCGGGGGTGGCAGACAATATGCATTCCGTCACGAATCTGACTGTGGAGAATAACTTAATCAGAAACGCTTCGAAAGTAGAGGCCCTTTTCGCGGTAAAAGGCAGTAACGGGTCCCCTGCTTTTGAAAACGACCAAGCGTTAAACAACCATTTCGTCTACGAGGGCGACCCTAACGATCTCTACTTCATCGAAGTCGATCCGTCACTGCCTTGGTACAAATTCGAAGGCAATCATTTTTTCAGCGCGGATAACACCGTCTACAAGAATCTCGAAACGACCGAAGAAGAACATATCAACCACGAAGAAGGGGCAGAGCCTTACGTCTTGACGAAGAAGAAATCCTTCTCCGCTTGGCAAAAGCGGGATCTTGGTTCGACTTATGCCAACTTTGGCGGGAGCGTTGATCCAATCCTTTCTGATCTTACAATGGAATATGCCGATGAAACGCTACTCCTTTCGTGGGAAAGTGTTTCTTCACCATGGCGTTATGAGATCTTCTGCACGGAGATCGATGAGGCGCCTACTTTCCCAGATCTATTGGGGTACGCCTATGAAAAACATTTCGAATTCGAGCCTCAATATCAGGGGGATTTTGATCTTTATGTCATTCCTGAAGATGATGAAGGCAATTATTGGATGCCATTAAAAGCGAGGGTACATTTACAATGAGCGTCGGAAAATTCATCCATGACGGGGCATCTTTTCTCATCCAAGAAAGAGAACCGCGGAGGCCGTTATATAACTATCTTTGGAACGATGAATGCGTCAGTTGCTTTGACCAGTTTGGCTTTGGCAGCACCCAATCGCGGGCCGATGGCGAATTCCGTCAATTGGCCTTCGGTGAGCGTTTGCTTTTTATCAAAGAAAAGAATCTTTTCTATGCGGCAAATCGCAACTACGACCGCCTCCCTTTCACTTCCTGGGGCTGCGAAGTTGGCCTAGGGTATCAGAAAATCGTCTCCGAATATCAAGGACTCCGTGTGAGTTTTACCATTCGCCTGGCCAAGAAAGGCTCTGTCGAACTCCACGAAGTGGAAATAGAGAATGTCTCCAAAGAAACACATGAATTTGCGTTGGTGACTTATCTTCGTCCCTTCATCAATATCACTGTACATGTCTCTTATGGGCACGCCGAAAAAGCGGATGGTTTTGAAGGAATCGAATACTCTTACGATGCCTTTCACTCTCCTTTCCCTCATTCCCATATCTTCTATGCGACAGACCATAAAGTGAAAGCCTACGAGGCTTCGGTCCGAAATTTCACTGGGACATATGGCGATATTCGCCACCCAGAAGCCCTTTTAAAGGACCATCTCGGCTCCCACCCTGTCACCTTTGAAGGAGAATATGCCGGGGCATTGGAAATTCCTCTTTCTTTAAGGCCAGGCGAAAAAGAGACAATCCATTTCGTCTTAGGTTTATCCACATCCCATGCAGATTCTCTTCAAAAAGTCGAAAAATTCCTTTCCAAGCAAGCCTTCCAAGAAGCCAAAGAAGTCTCCACGCACAGCCAAAAAGAGTATGAGAACGCTTTCTATATCCGAAGCGGGGATCCTTACGATGACGCTTTATTGAATTATTGGCTTAAGCGTCAGATCGATCTGGGCAAAAGCTGGGGTCGCGTCTATGGCAAAGGGTTCCGTGATATTATGCAAGACACGGCCTGCTTTGTCTGTTTCGATAGCAATCTCGCAAGACAAAGAATCATCGATACATTGGCTTATCAATATGAAAATGGCAACTGCCTTAGACAATTTGATCCCGTCTTTGACCACCCTTACTTCGATGGGGCCTGTTGGATCCCTCAGACCGTTTTATCTTATTT
This sequence comes from uncultured Erysipelotrichaceae bacterium, assembly GCA_902794835.1. Classification (GTDB taxonomy): domain Bacteria; phylum Bacillota_I; class Bacilli_A; order RFN20; family CAG-826; genus UBA4951. Next base: position 18,758 of record CADBIO010000024.1, on the reverse strand, counting down.
GAATGAGACGGCAGACACCTCGATTCTTGAGGAAATCGTCCCTTATTACGAATCGAAAAAGAATGGCTCGATCTTAGATCATCTCGAAAAGGGGCTTGAATTCTTATTAAATCATCGTGGCAAACATAACCTCGTCTTGTGGGGTGGCGGCGATTGGAATGATTCCATCGACAACGCCGGCATCCAAATGATCGGAGAATCCGTTTGGCTTTCGATTGCCAGCGTCAAGGCAATCAACGACTTTGAGGAAATCCTTGAATTAACCAAAAAAGAAACGCGTTTATCCCATCTTTCAGAGAAGAAGCAAGAATTGATTGATGCCATCTGGAATTATGGCTTTGAAGAAGACCATTTCATCTATGGTTATAACGATAAGGGCGAGAAAGTCGGCTCATCGGAATCCAAAGAAGGAAAATATTTTCTCAATCCACAAAGTTGGGCTGTCTTAGCCAAGATTGTTAAAGACGAAAAGGCAAGAAAATTGCTTTCCAAAGCAGACGAATCTCTCCTCACTCCTTATGGCTATATGCAGAACACGGACCCCTACACCACCGGGGATGAGGGAATCGGAAGACTAAGTTATTTTTATCCCGGACTCTATGAAAATGGGTCCGTCTATAACCATGGTTCGGCATTCATGATGGCCGCCCAATTAGAAGCGGGCCTTTCCAAAGAAGCCCTACACAGTTGGCATATGATGCGCCCCGATAATCCGAGTAATCCAAATAATGGGATGGAGCCATACGCCATTGCGAATATGTATATCGGCCCCGGCTGTCCTTTCCTGGCTGGTTATGCTCCTCTTTCTTGGGTAACGGGAACGGCAGGCTGGATCTATCACAACCTTACGGAAGGCGTTTATGGCATTAAGCCGACCTTCGCGGGGTTGATGATTCGGCCAAAATGTGACTGTATCGAAAAAGAGATCGTGATTCATCGTCGTTTCCGTGGCGAGAATTACGAGATTCATCTCCTGCCGCAAAGCCTGGATTCCTTAACCTGTGATGGCGTTAGCTTAAAAATAGATGAGCCCCTTCCTTTGACCGGGGACGGAAGCGTCCATCTTGTTTTCAGGACGATTAAAAAAGCCGTTAATTGAAACAATAATTAATTGGCTGAAAATAAAAATATAAAATCGTAAATAGAACGTTTTTATTCTTACTTTTTTGTTACCTAAAACAAGAGCAACAATTAGTTTATTTTGACTTTTTCTCAATATAATCCAAAGTCTCTTGAGGCATGTGATGAACGCCTCTTACGGTAGATAGACCGTGGTCCGCCAAATCTTTTAAAGGAAACCTCTTAAATCCATAACGTTCCATTAGTTTTATCCTAACCAATTTATGATTTTTCACATGAACGTCATTGGTGGGCAGGTCCGTTTCCACAATTTGACATTTGTAATAGAGACAGGAATGGGGCGAAGTCAGATATAAGAAGAATAAGTCCCCCACTTTCATATCTCCGTGTTGTGTCCAAATGCTGGTGGAAGAATGGTCAAAGATTTCGATAATCGAGTAGATTTTTGGGTTTGAAGGCACAATCCAAGCGTTCGGCTTTTTTGGCCTAG
>CADBIO010000024.1:0-17121 GCA_902794835.1 uncultured Erysipelotrichaceae bacterium | reverse complement strand
AGAATAATCGATATCCACTGCTTTTTATTCATGTGATAGCAAACGTAATAGCCTTTTTTCCCAAGAAGATTGGAAATTTTCTCAGGATTAAGTTTCACATTCATGACATTACAGAGCCCGCTTCCGGAAGCGCCCTGGATCTTATCGCGCGTTACTTCCATAACGATCGCATACCATTTTTGAGAGCCTGGATCTCGAACGATGGCGGCGGAGCTGTATTTAGGATCGCTCCACGGAAATTCAAATTCATCCCCATAGGTGTCATGAACCCACGCAACGATGCGATTTGCTTGATCAGCAAGGAACAATTCTTTTTTAAAACATTTTTCTTTAATGTCTTGAAGCAAAGATTCGTATTCCATTTTTATCGAATTGGCAAATTCTCCAACGACGTTTTCAACGCGAAACGTTGTATATTCATCTCCAAAAGCGCAATCCACCACTTTGCCAAAAACGGTTCCATCTTCATCGAGTTCAATGAATGCTTTAAACTCGTTGTTGGCAAACATTTTCTCCCAAACGAAAGACGTTCCCTTTTTGATGAAGCCATACTTTTCGAATTTAGAAAAGTCGGGTGAGCAATGTCTGAAGATTTTGTTTTCAATTTGCTGATTCATAGTTAGTTTGTTAAATATACCTAATTATTTATACAACAGATTTTTATAAACTTCGGAACCGACAATCGAGAGAAGATCACCCAAAACGGTCTCACGATCAAATTTGCATCCATCAAAAACCCAAACACGAAGATAAGCTGTAATAGCTTGGACTAACGCTGATTCTAAAAGTTCTATATTGCTGCTTATTTTATTCCTCTTGCGCATTGGAACCGGAATTAAATAACTTTTACCTACTTCTTCAATTTTTTCGTTTAAGCGGTACGTAGAGGCGTTTAAAACAGCTTTCGTTAATTTTTGGTTTTCCTTGATGTAATCTATGGTTTTTTCGAAAAAATTAAGACGGGAATGGTCGGAATTTAAAGATCCTAACGCATAGACGAGCCCGGAAATAAATTCATCTTCCAAAGCAGAAACCAACAAATCCAAAGATTGGTAATGAAGGTAGAACGTTGATTTATTTATGTCAGCTTCATTAACTAAATCATCAATCTGCAAGTTTTCTGCCAAACCTTCATTCAAAAGTTTGATCATGGATCTCTGAATAATATCCTCTGTTTTTATGAATCTCCTATCCTTCGTCCTCATCTTACGAAAAGTATAGACTTTATCACGCTATTTTTCTAGACTTTTTTCTATTAATAGACTTTTGTCTTTTTAAATATTTAGATTTATTCGCATTTATTTTCATTAATTTTGATTTTTATTTTTTATTTATGATCTCCTCGAATTTGGCAACGCTTTGACCTGGGATGCCCTTACTGAATAAGGAAAATTGCTCAAAAAAGGCTTTAAAACCCCTTACTTTGATCCTTAAGTCCGTATAATTCGCCTTTTTAAACGGACTATAAAACCCTTTTCCCTTCGTTCCAGGTATTCAAATCCATGGGGTTACTTTTTAAAGAAAAGAAAAAGGCCTTCTTCGGAAGACCTAATATCTGGCGCGGCCGAGGAGATTCGAACTCCTAACCACAAACTTCGGGGGCTTGGACTCTATCCAGTTGAGCTACGGCCGCAGATTATGTATATCAACTAACTAAACTATTTCTTGAAATAATTAGTCAATTTATTAATGGTGCACCGGATGGGAGTTGAACCCACACCCTATTCGGAATGGCTTCTGAGACCACAGCGTATACCATTTCGCCACCGGTGCATAATTCAGTAATATACCCTCTTGAAGGGAATTTGTCGATTAATCTTCTTCTAAAAACTGGTAAATTTGTTCCCAAACCCCTTTCTCTTCCTTGGTCGCTCTCACTAAATCCATCTCTATATTATGATCAAGAGTCGGGGAATTGATTCCATCTTTTAATAGTTTGACCACATAAGTTTCTGCATCTTTATCCTTATAAACGGAATGCCCGCGCCCTTCTTTGACGATGAATTTAAATCTTTTGTTATCCTTGAATGCCTTATAAATTGGCTCATAACCTTCTTTGAGGGTCACCATTCGGTCATCTTTGCCTACGATATAGAGAACCTTGGCTTTAGATTTAGATAAGACATTCACGGCTTTAGTATTTCCGTATTTTCCAGATGCCATTTTCAAATTTAGCCACACCCACGGCTTTAAAAGTTTCCCCCAAGCCGGGAAGTTGGTTAAAGAAGAATCTAAAACGCTATTGAAGCCTGCGATATCGACGACTTTTTCAATTTTATATTCCTTTTTCGCAGACACGCATGCCCCATAACCGCCCCAAGAATGACCTACGGCAAATCTTCTTAGGCCTTGGGCTTTTGGATCCTTTTCCAACCACGAGAAGAAATATTTTTGGTCGATGAGGGTATGTTCCAAGGAATAGATTTGATTCCCTTGGCTTTCCATGCACCCCGTATTGTCATAGGCATAGACAAGGTAGCCTTGTTTTGCTAATAAAGCGATGCTGTAAATATAAGAGGCTCTGCCATCGCCTAATCCATGAAAAAAGACGATTAAGCCCTTAAATTCCTTGCCTTTGACGTAATAACGGGAGCCAGAAAGTTCCCAACCGTGTTGAGAAGTGAAATGGAATCTTTCTTCTTCCAAGCCCAAGTCTTTAGCCCTCCAATAGGGGAATACAGCAGCCCCATCATAACGGTGTCCAAAGGCTTTCTTAAAGGAATGATGAATCAATGCGCAAAGAATCATTTCCGTTTCCCACGAATGATTTCATGCAACGCTTTCAAAGGCCTGTGATTTGCCAAGGCGACTAAAGCGAGTGCTTTTTTATCCGATACGCCGCCCATAATAATGCAACGAATCGGGGTGTTTAAGAATATACGGCATTCCCTTTCCATATCTTCTTGGGTTGTGACATATGACCATCCAGAAGCTTTTTTCTTAAAGGCTTTGAGACAGCTTTTGCCAACGCTCGTGTCGGAAATGTCTTTGAAGGTCGAATTGAGGGTGACACGACGGGATTTGTTAGGAAGGTCATTCACATAATGACGTCCTAAGATACGATCAAATTCGTCATCCACCAAAGCAAACGGGCGCTTGGTGCTTAAGGCGTAGTAATTCGGCAAGATAAAGCGTTCAGATTCGCCTTCAAACTTGCTCATAACGTGCACTTGTCTAGAAAGGCGGATATTTTCCGAAGAGGCGCCAATTTCAATGGTATAATCCCCATCTTCAACCACAAAACGGCCGCTTTTTCTGTCCCAATAAGAGAAATCATTGAAAGAAAGAACGAATTCAACCACAGCGCTCTCTTCCACTTTTAAGGCAATTCTTTTGAAAGCCTTCAATTCTCGTTTAGGTCGGTAAGCGCGAGGGTCCTTTGGCGAAATATAAAGCTGGACGATTTCTTCTCCGTTCCTTCCGCCATCGTTTTTCACGGTGAAAGATATTTTTAATTTTTTGCCGTCTTCTAACTTTTTGGAATCAACGACAAGGTCAGAATAGGTGTAACGAGTATAAGAGAGGCCAAAACCAAACGGGAATTGGACTTTCTTTTGGGTAGAAGTGTAATAACGATATCCAACGAAGACACTTTCTTTGTATAAGGAGAAATCATTGTTCCCTGGATAGAAAGTGGCAGACGGAACGTCTAAATAACGAACTGGCCAACTTTCAGCTAATTTGCCAGAAGGGTTGGTCAGGCCGGTGAGAATATCCGACAAAGCTTCGGATCCCGCCTCACCATAAAGGTAGGTGATAACAATGGCACGTGCGCGAGTAATTGGGCCGATTTCAACAGGAGAGCCAGAGCAAAGAACCACGACAATGTTGTTATTTTGCGCATAAAGGGTGTCAAATAAATTATATTGATCGTTGGGAAGACGCATCGTTTCTTTGTCAAAGCCTTCGCTTTCATCCCTCTCAGGGATGCCAAGGAAAAGGATGACTTTTTTGTGCGTCGAAGCCAAATCAGCGGCATCTAAACTTAATGCGGCGGCCGCTTCTTCCGTCGTTTTCCCTAGGGAATATCCTGGTTCATATGGTACTGGATTCTCTCTTCCTTCGTTGATGACGTCCAAAAAGGAGCGTTCGTTCATGGCTTCCACGTGGGAAGATCCACCAGCTTGACACCTAGGTTTTTCAGCAAAAGCGCCGATAACACAGACATCGTCATAATTGTGCAAAGGAAGGATGTTGTCGTTTTGAGCCAAGACGATGGAACGTTCGGCCATCTTTTTCGCCAAGGCGTGGTGTGCCTGATAATCCGCCACCTTGCCCATCTCAGTGCTAGAACAACGATGGATCAAACGAGAAAGGCGGCTAATCGAATTCTTGAAATCGACAGACTTGAATTGTCCTCTCCGTATCGCATTGTATAAGACCGTGTTACGATCTTTTCCGCAAAGGCATGGCATTTCCAAATCTAGGCCATTTTTGTGGGCTTCAACGATACCATTTACGGCGCCCCAATCGGAAACGACAACCCCATCATAATGCCAATCAGTTTTTAGAACGTCTTTGAGCAAATATTTGTTTTCGGCCGCATAAACGCCGTTGATTCTGTTGTAAGAGGCCATCACCATCCAAGGATTGGCTTCCTTAATCGCGATTTCAAATGGTTTAAGATAGATTTCATGAAGAGCTCGATCATCGACTTCGGCGGTGTAGGTGAAACGACGAGTTTCTTGCTCATTCAAGGCGAAATGTTTGATACACGTCCCCACTCCTTCGCTTTGACAGCCATTGATGAAAGCAGCTGCCATTTTGCCCGAGAGATAAGGGTCTTCACTAAAATATTCAAAATTACGTCCGCCAAGAGGGTTGCGTTTAATGTTAACGCCTGGGGCCAAAACAACATTTGTCCCTCTCTCTTTGCATTCTTCTGCCACCGCTACTCCGAAGGCTTTCATTAAGTCAGGGTCCCAAGAACAGGCGTTCAAGGCCGCAGAAGGGAAACAAGTCGCTTTGTAGGTGTTGTTTTGAACGTCCTCTGGCAAAGGTGAGGGGCCTTCATAAGGCTTGCGCAAGCCAGCGGGTCCATCGTTCATCGTGATGGATGGAACTTGATATTTCGGCAAGGAATGAGTCCTCCAGCTTCCGTCCCCAGAAAGCAAAGCGACCTTTTTCCTTAAAGGGGCGTCGTCTAATTTGAGTTCTTTATTCTTTTTTGCCATAGTCAAAAAACCTCTACAAAAAATAACACATCTATTTTAGCCACTTCAGACATTATTCTAAAGAATAAAGAAAAAACTTCCCTTGGAAGGAGAAGTTTAAAGATTGCTGCTTTTTGAAAAATAAAAGGGTTTTAATAGGGATTTTTGAAAATTAATCGTGTCTTTCGCTATCTGTGAACACTTCGGCAAAGCGCCCAGAAAAACTCGCCTCTTCTCCCCCTAGGCTAAGATGGGCGGTTGATCCATATTGGTAGGCGCGGAAATGGGCGATTCCCTGTCTTCTTTCTTCCGAAGCAAAGACGGTTACCGAAGAAGGGAGCAAGCAAGTGTGTTCCCAAAGGCTATATGGTGAGCAATGCATTAAATGAGAAGCGAGCAAAGCGCCAATTCCAAAATGACAACAGAAAACGATCACGTCGTGGTTAGATTCTTTAACCTCATAAAATAACCCATTACGTACATAGCCATGAATGGCCAGAATTTTATCGAACTCTGCGATTTCTTCCATCGCATATTTTCGAACCGTGCACCCTTCTTCATTTAAAAGTGGGGCATTCAGCCAATCAGAGGTATAAATCATGGGGTTTTTCTGGGCGTCTTCTGGCAAAAGGTCCCAACAAGTCATCAAGCGGCCTCCCTGGTCTGGACGATGAATTTTGCCTCGAAACTCAACAAGCCAATCGCAATGATGGACAGGAACTTCTGGATAATATTTTTTGACCGCTTCGAAAGTCCTTTGAGCACGTCCTAATTGAGAGACATAAAAAGCTTTGATATTAGGAAAGGTTTGGTGGAAATAATCCCCTAATAATTTAGCTTCTTTAAATCCCTTTTCGGTCAGGGAGTCGTGTTCATAATCTGGGTCGGCGTGTCTAAGGATAACAATTTTCATAACGAATCAAGATTATCAAAGAAAAAGAAAAAGGAGAAGAGCCTTTGTCTCATCTCCCTTCCAATGGTTATTTTTTGCCAGTGATTTGATTCATGATCGCTTGCTCGGCTGAGCCATCTTGGCTAATTGGCTTGCCATAATAATAAGCAGTATAAAGGCCAGGGCCAACGTTGGTTGCCGTTGATGGGCCTGCCAATAACATGATAATTTCTTTTGGTTTGATCACCTCTTGGATGCGGTCGCGAAGCATTTCCGCATTCTTTTGACGGTCGGTATGGGCGATCCAAATGATTTGCTCTTCTGGGTTTTCGATGGTCGCTTGAATGTATTTCACCGAGGTTTCAATCGCATTCTTAGTGCCCGTCACTTTGGTTAAAACAGTCGTCATACCTTGCATATTGAAGTCACCGAGGGGCTTAACTCCAACTAAAGTGCCCATAAAGGCAGCGCCGGAAGCCACACGACCTTTTCTAGCCAAGAAGAACAAATCATCCATCGGCCCCATTTCATGAAGACGATTTTTGTTGGTCTCAAGCCAATCGACGACTTCTTCAAAGCTCTTGCCTTCCTTATGCATCAAGCAAGCTTGGGCCGTCAACATGCCGATGGCGACGGAAAAGCGCATGGTGTCAATCACGGCAATTTTCCGTTCTGGATATTTCTCAAGCAGTTCTTTTCTGGCCATCATAGCAAAATTGTAGGTGCCGCTTAAACCGGTCGAAATCGAGACGAAAATCACATCCACGCCCTTCGCCAAATATTCTTCGAACTTGGCTTTCAATTCATCTGGTGAGGCCGGTGCGGTAGAGAAATCTAATTTTTTATTGGAGAGTTGCTTATAGAAAGCGTCGCGGTCTGGGAAAAGTTCCCAATCCAAATCTGTCTTGTGATCCACTTTGTCTGGGGTGATCAGATGGGCACGGACAAAGTCCGTCATGCCAAATCGGTCACGGAGCTCTTTGTTTAATTCACAATTCGTGTCAGATAATACGATATAGTCGTTCATAAATAAATCCTCTGTATGGAATTATATAGGATGGCGGTATTTTTTGTAATGCAGATAACAATCGTTTAAGATTTGCTACCATTTCTTGCTATAATAACGAAGTTATGACATCAACCGAAATTATTCTATTGGCTATTTGCATCTTCTTGGGATTCTTGGTCTTAAGTTACCTTTTGATGAACTTTCTCATCGTTCCCCTCATCATTTCCAAAAAAATTTACCGTCATTGGTTGGTCAGAGAAACGAAAGAGGATTGGGGGCATCGTTGCTCTGACGAAACCAATTACGAGCAGCGTTTGATGTGGGATGCCGGTATCGCCTGGGCGGAAAAACATAAAGACGTTAAGAAACCGGTTCATATTGTTTCTGATGGTTATAACCTTTATGGCGAATATTTCGATTTTGGATATGACAAATCGGTCATCATTGTCCCGGGAAGAACGGAGACGTGGACTTATTCTTACTTCTATGCCCCTAGCTACGAACGTGCTGGCTATAATGTCTTGGTGATTGATAAAAGAGCCCATGGATTCAGTGATGGGCGTTATGGCGATATGGGCAAATTTTCATCCATCGACATCATCAATTGGGCGAAGATGATTCATGAGCAATATGGCATCAATAACATCACCCTTCACGGTATTTGCATTGGCTGTTCGATTTGCTTATATGCCTATAATCGTCCTGAATGCCCAGATTATGTGAATCGTCTTGTCGTTGAAGGCATGTTCACCACTTTCTATGATTCTTTCTATCGTCATATGAAAGAACAAAAAAGGCCGACCCATCCTTATTGCTGGATGATTATGAAATATGCGCAGCACAATACGCACGAAAATTACATCCACGAGGGCCCTATCTTCGAAGTCAAGAACTGCAAAAAGCCAGTCCTCTTCCTCTTCACGACACAAGACCATTACACCTATCCCGAAGAGGCAAAAGCTTTCTTAGAGAAATGCGGTTCAAAGCAAAAGAAACTGGTTTGGTTCGAGAAAGGACTTCATTCCCATATCCGAATCAATAACGAAGAAGCCTACGATAAAGCCATCGCAGACTTCACGGAAGAAACGAAATAAAAGAAAGGCCACCATCGGTGACCTTTTTTCTTACGCTTTAGCTTGGAGGAAGGAGATGATATCCCCTACCGTCTTTAGGTTTTTGATCTCTTCGTTATCGATTTCCACTTGGAAGCGATCTTCGATGGCCAGGGCGACATACATCGCTGAGATGGAATTCTTAATGAGATCCTTAAATATCTCGGTTTCCATAGTGATTTTTGAAAAATCGAGGTCTGGTTCATCGAGTGATTCCTCGATGATTTCAAGTAAGGTATCGTAGATTTCTTTTTCGCTCATCTTATTTCTTCATTTCCTTATCTGCTTTCGCTTTGAGTTCAGCCAAAGCGAGATTTAGCTGGGTCGTCATCTCGGCAATGCCTTTCATCCCCTTCTTGTCGGAGACGGGAATCTCTTTCCCGAGATAAATCCTAGTACGATTATACCAATGTTTCCCATAGGCGATATAGCTAGGCACAATATCGCATTTCGCGCGTTGAGCAATCATCGCCGTTCCTTCGTGGACTTCCCCTAATTCGGTGTCGCGATGAAGGTGTCCTTCTGGGAAAACAAGCAACACGTGTCCTTTATTTAAGGAATCGCAACAATTCTGAATGGCTTTCAAATCCATCGTTTCACGGCTGATTTTGATACAACCCGCCTGATTGAGGAAGAAGCTTCTGACTTTCTTGGGTTTCGGTTGGCCATAGACCACATCGGCGCACATGACTTTCATGCGTCTTCTCCAGAAGCCAGTGATCAAAACAAATGAATCGCTGAACTTGACATGGTTGGAAGCCAAAAGATAGGGGCCCGCCTTTTTATATCGTTTCTTGCCATCGTAGGTGACGAATTTGATGCGATAAATCAAGCAAAGATGGATCGCCACCAAGGCTCTGCCCAAATCCCAAAAGAATTTCTTCGGCGAGAACCAATGCAGGTTTTTCTGGCGTTCCATCTGGAACTTAAGACTCTCAACTTTCTTTTTGACGAGCTCGTTAAGACGTTCTCTTTCCTCACGTAACAAGGTGGTTTGGTTCGTATGGTCTTTTAGGTAAATCGGCTCACCGATAATCACACGATTTCTATGGATAGATCCATACACGCCATTCGTATATAGAGGAATAATAGGTACTCCTGCGCGTAAGGCGACCGTGATGTATGGCGAATGGAATGTCGCAAGTTTATCTTCCTGAATGAAATGAGCTTCCGGGAAGATGATCACCTTCTTGCCCTTTCTTAACAAAGCAATCGTCTCTTCCATCCAAGAGAAATCGAATGGGTTCTTGTCGACGACGATCGCGCCGATCATATTCAAGAAGAAAGTTAAGAGTTTGTTCTTGTGATAGATCTCATAAGAAACGACTGGGCGAATAAAGCGGAAAAGGAACAAAGCAAAGTAAGAAATGTAATCCCAATAAGAACGATGGTTGGACACCAAAAGGACGCCGCCCTTAAGAGAACGCTTCTGAACACCGGGATTCTCAAAATAAGTCTTTCTTCTAAGGTAAAGACCAGCCACAGGCCAGCCCGTAAATTTGATGAACCAGCGGACCAAAGGATGGTGATTTTGGCGCTTTTTATTTTTAGTCATTTTATTCTAAGTTCAAGATGACTTTCGAGAAGGGAAATCTCATTTTCGCCCTTCTAAAAATCAGCCCTAATATTATAAACATTTTCCTTTCGATGAAGAATAGCACCTCTACTAAGAAAAATATCGGCTGCCAATTCAGCTAAACCTAATTTTTCGTTTTTCTTAAATTGTAAAGATTATAAATTCTGTGATTTTGGCAAGAAAAAGGAGATCGTTTTTGGCGATCTCCGATTCAATTTTCGACTTAAAAAGCAGGAAATTATTGTTCCAAAACCCCTTCCAAAGAGGTGATTAAATGACCCTCGTCCAGCTTCTTCATCATGCCAATGGTCTCAAAAACACCGTTTCGATCCGCGGATCCATGGCATTTAAGGCAGATTTTTTTCGGCCCTAAAAGAATCGAGGCCCCAAGTTCGGTATAGGCAAAATTATCATGAACGACTTTGGATAGGTACTGAGCCTTTTCGGAATCTTCCACAGAACCAACGACACGGCTGGCATAGAGGCCCAAAGATTCAGCAAGTTTCAAGACGACGTTGCCAACATAGCCATCGCAGACGATGACGTCCGCTTTTTCCATGAAGATATCGTGTCCTTCCAAATTGCCAACGAAATTCAAATTGCTATCTTTCAGCAAGCCATAGGCTTCTTTGAGGACAGCGTTGCCTTTTCCTTCCTCTTTCCCGACGTTTAAAAGGCCGATACGCGGGTTTTCCACGTTTTCTAAGGAATTTGCCAGGGCCGAGCCTAATTTTGCGAATTTGGCCATCAATTTGGCATCGATATCCATATTCGCGCCACAATCGAGCAAGATCAATGGTCTACCCGTAACGGCATAGAGTCTGGCGGCCAAGGCTGGGATCTTGCAATGGGCTAGCATCCCAAGACGGAAAATCGAGCCGACAAGAAGTCCGCCCGTTGAACCACAAGAGATGATGCCGATGCATTCAGGATCATTTTTCAACTTGGCCAAACCTTCGGCTAAGGAAGTATGGTTTTCGCCCATCGCCAAGGTTTTTGGGTTGTCATGATTGGTGAAAGCAAGATTGCAATCGATCAATTCAAAATCGGATGCCTTTAAGCCTTCATCAGCAATCGCGTTTAAAAGATCCTCTTTCGGGCCGACTAAAACAACGCCCAACGAAGGATCGCTTTTCTTTGCCAAAACGCCACCGCGGGCGATTTCGTAAGCAGAATTGTCTCCCGCTAAAGTATCGATGACGACTTTCTTCATTCGTTCACTCCAATCAAATATGAATATACCTCTTGTTTGCCAGGAATCAAACCGACCTCCAAGTAAGGATAGATATCAGCAAGTTTGTCTTTCAGCTCATTGGCTTCGTCTAAGGAAACCATCTTGCCATAGATCACGAACATGACTTCCTTCTCTTCGGCGTCAGGAATCGATTGGATTAATTCCAAAGCCGTGTCATTAAGAGAGCCATCGGCAATCGTGATGTCTTTGTGCCTGCCAGCGACATAGCCGCCTTTCTTATAAGAGACTTTCTCTTCCGGGGAAGAGTCTTTAGAGGCTCTGGCGACAAAATACGGGGCGATGTATTCGATGCCCGCCTGAAGGCTTTCCTGGGCGGATTCGGCATCGCCTGTCTGCATGGTCATCTGCAACGCCATATAGCCTTGCTGAAGCGATTCGCTTTCGATCACGATGACTTTGCTGTCTTGATATAGATTGGCCGCTTGATGGGCGGTAAGAATGAGGTTGCTTTCGTTTGGCAAAAGGAAAATGGTTTCGGCGTTGACGATTTTGAAGGCATCGATTAATTCGGTGACGGAGGTGTTCATCGTCGGGCCGCCATTCAAAACAAGATTGGAACCCAATTCCTCGAAAAGCTTGATAATACCATCGCCTTGAGCAACGGAAATGATCGCATATTCTTTGCGATCTTGCTTTGCAAGTTCTTTCTTGGCCAGGACGCCATTATGCTGCAAGGCCATGTTTTCCATCTTAAAGGAGACGAATTCGCCATATTGCTGGGCGTAGTCGATAATCACGGATGGGCGTTTGGTGTGAATATGAACCTTGACCATCGTTCCATCTTGGAAACAGACGATCGAATCGCCGTGTTCTTCCAGCCAAGCGATAAAGGCTTGCAAATCAAAAGAAGCTGGGTTGGCTTTGGAATTCAGCAATTGCAGGATGAATTCCGTGCAATAGCCATAATCTAGGGTGCTATTCTCGTTAAAGACGCTGAAATCGATGGTTTCGGTTTCATGATTCTCGTGATCATCGATGTCATTCTCTAGAGAACGAATTCCTTTGCCTTGGAGTTTGGCGAGGACGCCTTCAAAGATGGTCAAAAGGCCTTTGCCTCCGGAATCGATGACGCCATGTTCTTTGAGAACGGCCAAAAGATTTGGGGTGTTGTCTAAGGAAAGTTTCATCGCCTCGACGAGCATCGAGAAGAAATCGACGAAGGGCGTGTCTTCATTAACTTGAGGAAGAACGCTTTCGATGCCTTCTCTGGCAACCGTTAGAATCGTGCCTTCAGTTGGCTTGATCGCGGCTTTGTAGGCGTTTTGATAACCTGCCTGCAAGGCTTCCGCAAGCTCAGGCAAGGTCGCAGTCTCTTTTCCTTTGAGACTTAAAGCAATGCCTTTGAAGTATTGGGAAAGAAGGACGCCGGAATTGCCGCGCGCCCCAAACAAGGAACCGGTGGCGAAATTACTAGCCACGTCCCCAATGCTTTGGGCGTCTTTGATATACTCGATCCCATTCATCGTGGTAACGCGCATATTCGAGCCCGTATCGCCATCAGGAACAGGGAAAACGTTTAGATCGTTGATCAAATCGGCGTGAAGCGCCAAATTCTTGTATCCAGAAGAGAGGAGATCGGCCCATTCTTTTCCAGTCATTGTTTTGTCGTTATAAGTAGCCATAGGAAAATATCTTTAATATTTTAGAGAAAAGGATACGAAATATCTAGAGGCACGCGAGGCAGTGAAAAAGAAACGAGGAACCCGCGATTTTTCATTTCATCAACGCTTCGCGGTATCGTCTCGCTAGATCCCAGAACAAAGTGCTGTCCACGGTGTTGATTTTGACCTCGCCTTTCGTGTCGAAGACTTCGGCATAGCGAGGCGACATGTCGTAAACTCTCGGGCGGCGTGGTTTGGCTGGGGATTTGACCGCCAAATCAATCAAGAGAGCGTAGTCTTCTTTGCCAGCTTCATCCAATTCTCGCTCGACCAGGACATCCGGATATTGTTCCGTAGGCCCGCCTAAACGAATTTTCTTGTAGATGACTTTGTCAGGTTCGAAAACCAGGTTGACTGAAAAATAATCACCTTTGTGTCCCATCCGTGGGGAAGGGAAATGAATGATTAAACGAATGACGTCACTAACTTCCATTGCGCTTATATGATAAACGAAAAGCGGGCGAACGCACCCGCTAGTTTCTTCGTTGAGGCTTATTTCTTTTTCGCTTTCTTGCCTTTTTTCTTTTTGGCAGCCAACTTGGCGGCTTCCGCTAAGGCGGCTTCTTGGGCTTTGCGAGCGGCTTCGGCTTTTCTGGCAGCCTCCACTTTTCTTGCCTCTTCTCGTTCTACGCTTAAAATCTCGGAACGCAGCTCATTGAGAATCGGTTCATCTTCGATGACGACGCCACCGTCTTTTTTGAAAGAAGGGAAGGCGAAAAAGTGCATTTTCCCATCCTCCGTCTTGCAGACGATAAGGCGGGCGTCGGAATTCACGGACTCAATCGTTCCTTTTTCGGTTGACGAATCTTTTTTCTTCGTCCAGATGATGCTTTTTCCGACTAGCTTTGTAAAATCCATTATTTTTTGCCTTCTTTCCTTAAGATTATAACACAAAATAAGGAAAAATGGCTCTTTAAATCGACTAAAAAGAAAACGAGCAACCAACGTTACTCGCTCACTAATTTGATCCCAAAGACGACAATTCCGTACTTCGCGATATCCTGCCCAGAATAGAAGGCATTCATCACCGTCATGAGGTCTTCGAACGGATAATACGTTCCCGAGAAATCCTCTTGCCAGTAATTGATCAATGCCGCGTCCCAAGAAGGGAATACGCGACGATCTAAAACCTCGACGACGACAAAATCGTTTGGATCGTCGTTGGAAACCAAACGGATCCGGTCACCAGGCTGAACCTGTTGCCGTTTTTCATCGTTGAGACGGTATTCGTGTTTCTTGATTCCGGCGCGAACTAATTTCAGATAGTTCGGCTGGATTTTCATTTCGAATTCGCTCATTCTTGCTCGAGCGCTTTCTTGGCGAAATCCACCGCGCCTTGAAGTTCTTCTTCGGTTGGGTGGCCTTTCATCAAGCCGAGCCATTGGCCATGACAGGCATAGTCTTTTTCCGAAATGTTGAGGCCCAGCTTCGAACCAAGTTTACGGATCTTTTTCGCCGTGGAACGCCCACTGCAGGAAGAGCAGATGTTATAGATGGTTCCGATTTTGGCGCCTGGCTCTTTTAGGAATTCCTTGATGGCTTTGTTGACGTCGTTGGCGTACATCGCGTCCAGCAAGAAAAGGACATCCACGTCCTCGTTTAATTTCTCGCTGACAGGCAAGGCAGGAACTTCCAAAGCGTCGCTGAGTCGATCAGCGATCTTCTTGGTGTTTCCCAGTTTGGTTTGGGTGTAGTAACGGATGGCGATTTTCATGGTTTTTCTCCTTTTATTTTACGGTGCTGACACCGAGGCTTTCTTCTAATCCGGAGGAGACGTAGCTGAATGTTTTCGCATCCAAGACGGAACATCGCATCTTATCAAATGAAGCAAGGAAATTCTCAATCACGTCTTTCGGGGCGTTTTTCAGTTTGCCTCCATAGGGCTCTAATGTCTGTTTGGCTAATTGCCTTACGGCATTGTTATACTTCAAGGATTCTTCCGTGTAAAACAAATTGCCATGGTTTCTTCCTTTCAGAAGATACGTCTTGACGTGATGGCCTTTGAAACGATGTCCGGCGACGGCATTGACCCCTTTTTTGATGGTCGTATCCTCGCTTCCGTGGAAAAGATAGATGTTCGTGTCTGGAGCGTTGTTGATGCCATCGATCGCAGAAAGATTCCAATATTCTCCACCCCGTTCTTGCAAGGCTTTGATGAAATCATCTCTTCCGATACCTGCGAAAGGCCCGACTTTCCCTTCTGCCGTTCCGACCATCAGCTCATATGGGTTGGTAAAGCCAGAAAAGGCAAACACCCCTACCGGTTTCAAATTGAAATTCAAACTCGCTAAACAGCCATACGCCCCCCATGAATGGCCGAATAAGAATAAGGGAAGACGTTTGGTATCCCGCCGGGAGGCAAGATAATTTTCCGCCGATACGACATCTAATGCCGACTGATGGAGGCCAGCAATTCCCAATCCCTCGCTTCTTCCGCAAGAGGTCAAATCGATGGCAAAGACATCGAAGCCTTCCTTCAAGAAAAACTCATGGAACAAGGCGTTTCCATTGTCAGATAAAGAATTATAGCCATGGACGCAAAGGACAATCCCTTTGGGGGATTTGACCTTCATTAGATACCCCGTAAGGCGATTCTTTCCCGAACGGAAAGTGACGATCTCACGATGATGAAGAGAAGGAATATCATCATAGTTTGGGTAAATCAAATAATCTAAGGATCGATGGTAGCCTTCAACAGTCGAGATGCGACGGTTAAAGAATCCCGCCAAGGCAATTCTAGGGTCAGTCACGCCAGTGCCATTCATCACGGCTTCCGCGATCGATAAACCCTGATTGATTTTGCCAAAGAGTTCTCGCAATTCCATAGTTTAAATCATAACGATTTTTCGAAATTAGAAAACGAAAAAGAAAAGAGGCGTGTGCCTCTTACTTCCTGATTTCGTCAATTAAGCCGTAATGCAGCATCGCTTTCGCAAAGCCGTCATCATCGACATCCGCGGTCACGAAATCCGCTTTTTCTTTGATGCTTTCCTGGGCATTGCCCATCGCAACTCCCGCACCAGCGTGGATGATCATTTCTAAATCGTTATAATCGTCGCCGATGCAAAGGCATTCATCCATGCCTAAGCCAAAATGGGCCATCGTGGCTTCCGCGCCTCTGGCTTTATCGCAGTCTTTCGGCATGATATAGACGGCATATTCATCCCATCTTGCGGTTTTGCATTCGCTAAGGTGAGGCAAGAAGAGAGATTCATCGAATTCGTCGCAATAGGCGATGGCCTGATAAATCACGCGGTCGTAATGATCAGGGAAGGTGCGTGGCTGTGGAAAACGGGTGCCATATTTCTCGTGCGCGGAGATGACGCGTTCATCAATCATATTGATATGGCCCTCTTTTTCTTCAATCAAGGTTAAGCCAAAACGAAGACGTTTGGCGAATTTAATCAATGCATCCACGACGCCTGGTGGGATAGGGTGAAGGAAAATGGATTCTTTCCCGACGATGGCTTGGGCGCCATTCATCGTGACGATGCCATCTGGCTTAACATAGTCATAGACACCACTTTTACGGATGAGGTAGGCGTTTCTTCCAGAGCAAAGGAAGAATTTGATTCCCTTTTTCTGCATATCTTCCACAGCGTGGATGGCGCTAACGGGAACGGTGTTGGTGTTGTGTGAATACAATGTTTGATCGATATCGGCGAATACAACTTTGATGCTCATACCCAGACCTCCTTTTTTGTTGATTACTATACTAGGATAAACCACTTTTGTTAATACGTTTCTTAAAAAAGAAAAGGGACGTTACAGCGAAAATCTGATTCTAGAAATTTATTTTTGCATTTTTAAGTAAAATTTCAGCCCGTTTTTTTCGATTCAATACAATGAAATCAACAAAGGGGTAAAAACTATATGAAAACACCAAAATTCCTATTCGTCCTAGCTGCTGCGGCGTTATTAACTGCATGTGGCGGCAATTCTTCGGCGACAGAAGACGTTTCTTCCGCTGAAGAAGCGACTTCAGCCGTCAGCTCTTCTGCTGGTGACAACTCTCATGAAGGTCCTGGCGGATCCGGCGAAGGCCCTGGAGGGGGTGGCGAAACTTCCTCTTCCACTTCTGGAACGGATTCTGCTGAGGCAAACACCGGAAGCGCGACCGATGTGACCGACACATCGGGGAATGCGATTTCCTCAGGAAGCGCGACTTTAGCCTTCAGTGGCACTTCCGCTACCTTCTCGGCCGCCTATGAAGGCACGGGAGGAAGCTCCATCTCGGTTTCTGGCTCGAGTTTCAAATCTATCGCTTAATCTCTTAAGCACGAAGCCTCATCTTCGGATGGGGCTTTTTCTTTTTTTGCTTGGGAAGAGGCAAAGAAAAAACTCCAGATGAATCTCTGGAGTTGTGTGCCTGGCCAGATGCATTCATTCTGTTTTGGCCAAAAGCTTCCATTCATTATTATGCGGCGGCGGGCTGAGTTTGCGAGCGGGCGAATCGAGCTTTT